>NZ_JBIUWQ010000040.1:0-57608 GCF_044743525.1 Pseudomonas sp. NPDC087598
AAAGAGCGCGGTATTACCATTCTGGCGAAAAACACCGCCATCAACTGGAACGGCTACCACATCAACATCGTGGACACCCCGGGCCACGCCGACTTCGGCGGCGAAGTTGAACGCGTAATGTCGATGGTTGACTCCGTTCTGCTGCTGGTTGACGCTCAAGACGGCCCTATGCCGCAAACCCGTTTCGTGACCAAGAAGGCTTTCGAAGCCGGCCTGCGTCCAATCGTGGTAATCAACAAGGTTGACCGTCCAGGCGCGCGTCCGGACTGGGTTCTGGACCAGATCTTCGACCTGTTCGACAACCTCGGTGCGACCGAAGAACAACTGGACTTCCAGGTTGTTTACGCTTCGGCCCTGAACGGCATTGCCGGTCTGGATCACACCGCCATGGGCGAAGACATGACTGCTCTGTACCAGGCAGTTGTTGACCACGTTCCACCTCCGGCCGTTGACCGTGACGGTGCGTTCCAGATGCAGATCTCCGCTCTGGACTACAACAGCTTCCTGGGTGTTATCGGTGTTGGCCGTATCGCTCGTGGTCGCGTCAAGCCGAACACTCCGGTTGTGGCTATCGGTGCCGACGGCAAACGCCGCAACGGCCGTATCCTGAAACTGATGGGTCACCACGGTCTGCACCGCGTTGACGTTGAAGAAGCTGCAGCAGGCGATATCGTTTGCATCAGCGGTATGGACTCGCTGTTCATCTCCGACACTCTGTGCCACCCGGACACTGTCGAGGCGATGAAGCCTCTGACCGTTGACGAGCCAACCGTTTCCATGACCTTCCAGGTAAACGACTCGCCATTCTGCGGTAAAGAAGGCAAGTTCGTGACCTCCCGTAACATCAAGGATCGTCTGGACAAAGAGCTGCTGTACAACGTTGCTCTGAAAGTTGAAGAAGGCGACACCGCTGACAAGTTCAAGGTTTCCGGCCGTGGTGAACTGCACCTCTCGGTACTGATCGAAACCATGCGTCGCGAAGGCTTCGAGCTGGCCCTGGGCCGTCCTGAAGTGATCATTCGTGAAGTTGACGGCGTCAAGCAAGAACCGTTCGAAAACGTGACCATCGACATCCCTGAAGAAGCGCAGGGCAAGGTCATGGAAGAGATGGGTCTGCGTAAGGGCGACCTGAGCAACATGGTGCCGGATGGCAAGGGCCGTGTTCGTCTGGAATACAACATCCCTGCTCGTGGTCTGATCGGTTTCCGTAACCAGTTCCTGACCCTGACCAACGGTGCTGGCATCCTGACCTCGATCTTCGATCGTTACGACACCGTGAAGTCGGGCCACATGTCCGGCCGTCAGAACGGCGTTCTGGTTTCGGTTGAAACCGGCAAGGCGCTGACCTACTCGCTGGAAACCCTGCAGGCTCGTGGCAAGCTGTTCGTAGAACACGGTCAAGAGATCTACAACGGTCAAATCGTTGGTCAGAACAGCCGCGACAACGACCTGGGTGTAAACCCAACCAAAGGCAAGAAGCTCGACAACATGCGTGCTTCGGGTAAAGACGAAACCATCGCTCTGGTTCCACCAGTGAAGTTCACTCTGGAACAAGCTCTGGAATACATCCAGGAAGACGAGCTGTGCGAAGTTACTCCTAAGTCCATCCGTCTTCGCAAGAAGATCCTGGACGAAAGCGAGCGTACCCGCGCTGCCAAGAAAGCCAAGGCGTAAGATTTAGCCAGGCTTAAAAAAACGCCCCCGGTCGCGAGACCGGGGGCGTTTTTGTTTGTCCGGGATTTAACTGAGGTCTTTACGGTGTTTGTGCTGGCCTCTTCGCGAGCAGGCTCGCTCCCACAGGGGAATGCATTTCAATGTGGGAGCGAGCCTGCTCGCGAAGGCGACCGATCAGCCGCCGAAAACTTCAGAGGAGATCAAAACTTCTCGATCGCCCGCGAGTTCTGCACCCGCTCCACTTCCTTAGGCTTGTACGCGCAATACCCCGGCCGTGGACCGATCTTCGGGTGGTTGCGGCAAGTGTCCGGGCGCTTGTCATAAATGGTGCACAGGCGGCTCTTACGATCCAGGTAGTAGCAGTCGTTGTTGCTCATGCGCTGGAGGGTGAAGATCCCCGACTTCTGATTGAAACGCTCGACCAGACCTTCCTTTTGCAGGCGCTTGGCGATGTTCTTCGGCGGATCGCCGAGTTCGAACTCGTCGACCACACCGATGCGCACCAGATCCTTGATCTTCACCTCGACCGGCAGCGTGCAGCAGCTGGAGATGCAGGAACCGCACATCGGGGCCGAATATTTGGCCCACGTATCGAGACGGTCGATCTCGGCGGCGGCAATCAGGTTGGGCTTCATCATCGGGAGTTACCAGGCGTGTGTGCATCAGGGCGCGCGATCATACCGGGACTGGTGGATTTTTGAACAACCTTTCGCCAGATTTTTTCTCGATGCAGGCACATTGCCGGACAATTCGGCACGGCCCCTGCATTCATTAGCCCATACGCCAGGGTAATGCCGGGCCATCTCACCGTCTCAGGAAAAACTGCCGAACCAGAGCCGCTACCGTCGGTCAGACCGTCTAGGCTCAGACAATTCCCCGCTCGCTCGAGGTCCTATCGATGACTCAAGAACCACTAGTTCGCGAAGCAGAGGTGGCCGCATTCCGCGACGCCGTCTTGACCAAACTCACCTACGCGGTGGGCAAAGACCCTGATCACGCCTTCGACCATGACTGGTTCGAAGCCATCGCTTTGGCTGCGCGCGATCACATGGTCGAACACTGGATGGACCACACCCGGCAGATTTACCGCAAAGGCCAGAAACGGGTGTATTACCTCTCGCTGGAGTTTCTCATCGGCCGTTTGCTCTATGACAGCCTGAGCAACCTAGGCCTGCTCGACGTCGCCCGTGAAGCGTTGACCGAACTCGGTGTCGATCTTGAACGCATTCGTTTGCTGGAGCCGGATGCGGCGCTTGGCAACGGTGGCCTCGGCCGCTTGGCGGCGTGCTTCATGGAAAGCATGTCGACCCTCGGCATTGCTGGCCACGGCTACGGCATTCGTTATGAACACGGCTTGTTCCGCCAAGCGATCGTCGACGGCTGGCAGCAAGAACAGACCGAGCACTGGCTGGATTTCGGCAACCCGTGGGAGTTCGAACGGCCAGAAGTCGTTTACAGCATCGGCTTTGGCGGCAGTGTCGAAACCGTCACCGATGCCGGCGGCAAAACCAAACAAGTCTGGTCCCCCGCAGAAACCGTACGCGCAATTGCCTATGACACACCCGTGGTCGGCTGGCGTGGAGCGAGCGTCAACACCTTGCGCCTATGGCGAGCCCGGGCCATGGAAGATTTGCACCTGGAGCGCTTCAATGCCGGTGACCACTTGGGCGCCGTTGCCGAAGTGGCCCGCGCCGAAAGCATTTCCCGCGTGCTTTACCCGGCAGACAGCACTGAAGCGGGGCAGGAACTGCGTCTGCGCCAGGAATACTTCTTCGTTGCCGCCTCCTTGCAGGATTTGCTGCGCCGTCATCGCAACATGCACACCTCGGTGCTGACCCTTGGCGATCACGCGGCGATCCAGCTCAACGACACTCACCCCTCGATTGCCGTGGCAGAACTGATGCGGCAACTGGTCGACGTTTACGACGTGGCTTGGGATGCGGCGTGGCAAGTGACCGTCGATACCCTGTCGTACACCAATCACACGCTGTTGCCGGAAGCACTGGAAACCTGGCCGGTCGGCTTGATGGAACGCATGCTGCCGCGGCACATGCAGATCATCTACCTGATCAACGCCCAGCACATCGATTCGCTGCGGGCCAAGGGCATTCACGATTTCGACGTGCTGCGCGCGGTGTCGCTGATCGAAGAGGACAACGGCCGCCGAGTGCGCATGGGCAACCTCGCGTTCCTCGGTTCGCACAGTGTCAACGGCGTGTCCGGGCTGCATACGCAACTGATGCGCAAGACCGTGTTTGCCGAACTGCACAAGCTCTACCCGGAGCGGATCAATAACAAAACCAACGGCATTACTTTCCGCCGTTGGCTGTTCCAGGCCAACGCCGAACTGACCTCGATGCTGGTCGATTCTCTCGGCCCGGATGTGCTCGATAACCCGGAAGAACGCTTGCTCGATCTCGAACCGTTCGCCGAGAAAACCGCTTTCCGCAAAGCCTTTGCCGAGCAGCGCTTGCACAGCAAAAAAGCCCTGGCCTATCTGATTCACGAACGTCTGGGCATTGCGGTCAATCCGGCGGCGATGTTCGACGTGCAGGTCAAACGGATCCACGAATACAAACGCCAGTTGCTTAACCTGCTGCACACCGTGGCGCTGTATCAGGCCATTCGTGCCGAGCCTGAAGTCGACTGGGTGCCGCGAGTGAAAATCTTCGCCGGTAAAGCGGCGGCGAGTTATCACCAGGCCAAGCTGATCATCAAACTGACCAACGACATCGCCCGGGTGGTGAACAACGATCCGACGGTGCGTGGTTTGCTGAAGGTAGTGTTCCTGCCCAATTACAACGTCAGCCTGGCGGAGAGCATTATTCCGGCGGCGGATTTGTCCGAGCAGATTTCCACCGCCGGGTTCGAAGCGTCGGGTACCAGTAACATGAAGTTCGGTCTCAACGGCGCGCTGACCATCGGCACGCTGGACGGTGCCAACGTGGAAATGTGCGAGCGCATCGGTGCCGAGCACATGTTCATCTTCGGCCTCAGTGCCCAGCAGGTTGAAGCGCGCAAACAGAACCACGAGTTCAGCGCCGCACCGGACATTGCCGCCTCCCATCGGCTGAACGATGTGCTGCAAGCGATCCGCAGCGGGGTGTTCTCGCCGGACGACACGTCGCGCTATACCGGGCTGATCGATTCGCTGGTGGACTACGACCGCTTCCTCGTTTGTGCCGACTTCGATTCGTACTGGGAAGCGCAGAAGCGTGTTGAAGAGCACTGGCACGACAGCAACAACTGGTGGCGTTCGGCGGTGCTCAACACCGCGCGAATGGGCTGGTTCTCGTCTGACCGGACGATTCGCGAGTACGCCACCGACATCTGGAAAGCGCTGGAGTAACTTTCCGCAACAATTGTGCGCAAGGCCCAACGTTTGTTGGGCCGGATCGATATACTGAGCGCCGGTTACCGGCAGCTTCAGTCATCGCATATCACTGAAAGAATTGAACCCTGTGGCGAGGGAATTTATCCCCGATGGACAGCGCAGCTGTCCCAAGATTCTTGGGGCCGCTGCGCACCCCATCGGGGATGAATCCCCTCGCCACAAAGGCTCACTCCTACAGGGGTTTGTGCCTAGACTGATGCAATCGCCGGACTCGCCCCGCCTTGGGGCCGCTTAGGGATATCGACCATGCAATGGATGTTCATGTTGATCGGGCTGGTGCTTGGCTGGCTGCTCGATGAGTCGTTCAGCTCGGCGCTGTTGGGCGCGTTGCTGGGTTTGGCGATCGGGCAGACGCTGCGGATTGCTCGGTTGGGCTCGCAGGCTGCTGAACAACAGCGTCAATTTGAACAGGCGAAAGTCGCCTTGCAGGCCGTCGAGCAGCGTCTGTTTTTGCTGGAAGGCGCGCCGCTCCGTGCGGCACCACCGCCGAGCGCGACAGCGGCCGCCGAGCCAGTCGTCGAACCCGTCAAAGTTGCCGAAGAGGCCCCGCTTCCAGCCCCTGAGTTGGTCTGGGAACTGCCGCTCGAACTCGAACCGATATCCGCCGTCGCCCGGCAAACCGGCCAACCGCTGCCGGACGATGTCTGGCGTCTGGACGCCGTTACGCCTGAACCGCAACCCCGACAACCTGCCGAACCCCGTGGCCCGAACCTTATCGAGCGCGGTATCAGCGCCGCTCGCAACTGGCTGTTCGGCGGCAACACCGTGCTGCGTGTCGGCGTGGTGCTGCTGTTCTTCGGCCTGGCATTCCTGTTGCGCTATGCCACTGAAGGCATGGTTGTGCCGATCGAGTTGCGCTACGCCGGGGTCGCGGCGGCGGCGCTGGGCCTGCTGGCGCTGGGCTGGTGGCTACGACATCGCAACAGCAATTACGCGTTGATGCTGCAAGGCACCGGGATCGCGGTGCTGTACCTGACGGTGTTTGCGGCGATGCGTTTGCATCCGTTGCTTGATCCTTCGGCGGCACTTGGCTTGCTGGTCGCGGTGACGGTGTTCTCGGCGATTCTGGCGATCACCCAAGACTCGCTGGCGCTGGCAGCGGTGGCCGCACTCGGCGGTTTCGCCGCGCCGATTCTGACCTCGACCGGCGCTGGCAACCACGTCGCGCTGTTCAGTTATTTCGCGTTGCTCAACGCCGGCATCCTCGCCATCGCCTGGTTCAAGGCGTGGCGGCTGCTCAACTTGATCGGCTTCGTCGGCACCTTCGGCATCGGTTTCGCCTGGGGCCTGCGTTCGTACACGCCGGAGTTGTTGTGGAGCACCGAGCCGTTCTTGATTCTGTTTTTCCTGATGTACCTCGCCATCGGCCTGCTGTTCGCCCGGCGCAAGTTGCTCGACATGCCCGACGCCCCGGCAGACGGCGACCGTGAGGCGCTGCTGCAGTGGTCGGCGCGCAAGGGCGATTACGTCGACGGGACGATGCTGTTCGGACCGCCGATTGTGGGCTTCGGACTGCAATTCGCGCTGGTTCAGCATCTGGAATTCGCCGCCGCGTTCAGTGCGCTGGCGCTTGGCATGATCTACATGGCGCTGGCCAAGGTGTTGATGGGCGGCCGCGCTGTGCTGCTGGGCGAAACCTGTCTGGCGCTTGGGGTGATTTTCGCCAGCCTGGCGATTCCGCTGGGGCTCGATGCGCGCTGGACGTCGGCGGCGTGGGCGGTGGAAGGTGCAGGGATTTTCTGGCTTGGTTTGCGTCAGCATCGACCGTTCGCCCGGGCCTTTGCCTTGCTGCTGCAACTCGGTTCGGCGCTGGCGTTCCTCAGTCAGTTGCGCGTCGGCGAAAGCAGTTTGCTCGACGCCGCGCCGCTGGGCGCGTTGATGCTAGGCCTGGCGTTGCTGTTCAGCTTCTATCAACTGCGCAAAGCCTCGCCGGAGCAGGCGTCGCCGTGGGAGCGCCAGGGCCTGCCGGTGTTGGCGTGTCTGGGGCTGACTTTCCTTTATCTGTTGGCGCCGCTGTTCTTCTTCGTTCAGGGCACGGCGATCAGTTGGGCGCTGGCAGGTTTAGCGACGTTGTTTGTCGGGCTGCGCCTGCACTCACGCACGTTCCTGTTCACCGCGTTTGCCGTGCAACTGCTCGGCGGCGCGTTGTTCCTGTTGCGTCTGCAAGGCGCGGGTGAGGATTCGGCGGCGGTGTTCAGCGCTGGCTGGAGCGGCTTGCTCAGTGCGTCGCTGATCGGTCTGGCGCTGATCGCCGGCATGTTGCTGGCGGCCCGCGACGAGATGGTGCGCGGCGATGTGCGTCTGCTGCGCGGCTTGTCGGTGGTGCTGTTGGCCGGTCTGGTGCTGATCAATCTGGCGGTGCTGTTCGTGCTGCCGTGGCAGACCGCGAGCGCGGTGTGGGCGGCCAGTGGTTTGCTGATTATCTGGCTGAGTCTGTACCTCAAGCAGCGCGTGAGTTTTGTTTTCGGTCTGCTGTTGCAGTTGATCGGTGGCGCGGCGTTTCTGCTGGCCGGTCCCGAGTTGCTCGGGCCACTGTCCAGCGAAGGACTGAAGCCGTTGGCCCATGGTGGATTCTGGACGCCACTGGTGCTGGGTCTGGCCGCAATGATCGGCGCGTGGCGTCTGCAACTGGGTAATCACGCTTCGGCGTTTGATGCGCTGAGTTTGCAGCGCTTGTCCGAAGTCTTGCTGGTATGGGGCGCCGGTTGGTGGGCACTGGCGTGGTTCAGCGAAGTGATGCGTTTTGCGCCGGTGAATCTGGAAAATTCGCTATTGCTGCTCGTCGCCGCGTTGATGGTCGCGTTGTGGGCGGTGTTGGCATTGCGCCTGAAATGGCCGTCGCTCGGTCTGCTCTGCACCTTGCTGATTCCAGTGGCCGGGCTGGTGTTGCTGGTCTCGTGGCATTCGCGTTATCACCCGGCTGCCAATTTCGGCTGGCTGGCGTGGGCACTGGTATTCGCCGTGCACTTCTTCAGCCTGCGACGGTTGGAATCGATGCTGCCGGCCCGCGCCTTGAGCACTGCGCATGTGCTCGGTTGCTGGCTGTTGATCGGCGTGTTGGCGCTGGAGTTGCGCTACGGCTTGCTGCTGTTGTCCGAGCAATACAACGCCTGGCGCTGGCTGGGCTGGGCGATTCTGCCGAGCCTGTATCTGCTGATGGCGGCCGCGCCGCGTAACTGGCCGTGGCCGGTGGCGGCGTTTTCTCGCGAATACCGTTTGTACGCGGCAGCACCGCTGGCGGTGCTGATGCTCGGCTGGTTCTGGCTGGCCAACGGTGTCAGCGATGGCAACGCCGAACCGCTGCCGTACGTGCCACTGCTCAATCCGCTGGAGCTGGGTCTGCTGTTTGCCTTGTTTGGTGTTTACGTGTGGTCGCGCAGTGCCGTGTCGCAACTGTCGATCCGCCAGGACTACGCCGATTACGCCACGCAACTGATCGCCGGGGTTTCGCTGTTCGCTTTCTGCACGGCATTGGTGACCCGCGCTGCACATCATTGGGCGGGCATTCCGTTCGAACTGGATCAACTGCTGGGGTCGATGCTGGTGCAGGCCGGGTTGTCCATCGTCTGGACGCTGATGGCGCTGGGGCTGATGATCGGCGGGCATCTGCGTCACCGTCGTGAGGTGTGGCTGATCGGCGCGGCGTTGATTGCGCTGGTGGTGGCCAAACTGATTTTTGTCGAACTGAGCAACCGTGGCGGTCTCGCCCGGATCGTCTCGTTTATCGGCGTTGGCGTGTTGCTGCTGGTGGTCGGCTATTTTGCTCCGCTGCCGCCTAAACGCGTCGACGCCGAGCCGGCGGCGGACAAGCCTGTCCCGGAAACCGAAGGAGTTTCATCTTGAGTCGAATGCGAAATCTGGGGTGGTTGGCGTTGGGCGTGGCGATGGCCGCCGGCGCCCAGGAAAAACCGGCGGACTTTGCCACGCAAGTGCCGCTGACGGTGAGCGGCAATGGTCCGTGGTATCGCCTCGAACTGCCACTGAGCGCGCAATTGCAGGCGCGCCAGACCGATCTCAGCGATCTGCGCGTGTTCAACGCCGCCGGTGAAGCGCAGGCCTATGCCCTGGCCCGCGAATCGGCGCAGACCCGCGACGACGGGCAGTTGCATGACGTCAAATGGTTCCCGCTGTACAACGCCGCCGACGCCAGCGAGCGCGCGCCGAACGTGCGCGTGCAATCGACCACCAACGGCACGCTGGTCGAAGTGCAACCGTCCAGTCAGCTGGAGGCCGGTGAAGAAGTGCTGCGTGGCTGGCTGCTTGATGCCAGTGCGATCAAGGCGCCGCTGCAGCAATTGATCCTCGACTGGACCAGCGAGCGCGATGGCTTCCAGCGTTTCAGCATCGAGGCCAGCGACGACTTGCAGCACTGGCAGCCGTGGGGCGCAGGGCAGGTGGCGCGGCTGACCTTTTCCGATGAGCGTATCGAACAGCACGAAGTGACGTTGCCGGGGCAATCCGCACGCTATTTGCGCTTGCTGTGGGAATCGCCGAATTCGGCACCGATCCTGACCTCGGCGCAACTGAAAAGCAGCGACCCGCGCAACGTGCCGCTGCCGTTGGTCTGGTCGCAAGAACTGGCCGGCAGCAGCACCAAGGCTGGCGAATACAGCTGGCAATTGCCGATGGGACTGAACGTCGAGCGGGTGCAGATTGAGTTGAAACAACCGAACAGTCTGGCGCCGGTGACGTTGGCGGGGCGACGCGAGAGCAGCCTGCCGTGGCAGACATTGAGCAGTGGTTTGCTGTACCGCCTGACTCAGAATGGTCAGGACGTGGTGCAGAATGAATTACAGCTTTACGGGCAAACCGTGCAACAACTGAAACTGACGGTCGATGAACGTGGCGGCGGTTTGGGTGAGCAGTCGCCCAGTCTTAAATACGCGGTGCGGGCGACTCAGGTGATCTTTCTCGCACGCGGGGAAGGGCCGTACAGCCTGGCGCTGGGCAATCCGAGTGTGAAAACGGCGAACCTGCCGTTGTCGACGCTGATCCCGGACTTCAAACCGGAGAAACTGGCGGCGCTGGGTAAGGCGACGATTGAAGGTGCGCCAGTGGCCACGCAGACTTCGACGGCAACCACGGCGGCAGTGGCTGAAACCAACTGGAAAAAGATCGGCTTGTGGGCGGTGTTGTTGCTGAGCGTGGTGTTTCTCGGGGCGATGGCGTTCAGCTTGTTGCGCAAGCCTGCTGCCAAATCCTGAAAAGGCGGGTGCTGCGCACCCGATCGCGAGCAGGCTCATTCCTACAGTTGATTGCATTTCTCCAGATGGAATGCGATCCCTGTAGGAGTGAGCCTGCTCGCGATAGCGGTCTCCCAGCCAACAAAAATCCTCAAACTGGCGCTTCACTCAACCACCACCCGTCCCGAACCGGTCTACGCTGAATCCGCTACCTGAACTCTCCACCGACAATCACGTCTCATGCAGGCAAATACACCCCAACGCACGTTACCGGGCGTCTTCGCTCGCTACGTTTTCAGACTCCCTGTAAACTGCGCGGGTTTTTAGCCCCCCATTCCACCGGAGCCGTCCATGTCCCGCGTTACCTTGAGTCGCTATTTGATTGAGCAGACCCGCAGCAACAACACTCCTGCCGATCTGCGCTTCCTGATCGAAGTGGTGGCGCGTGCCTGCAAGGAAATCAGCCACGCCGTGTCCAAAGGCGCCCTGGGTGGTGTTCTGGGCAGCATGGGCACTGAAAACGTGCAAGGCGAAGTGCAGAAGAAACTCGACGTGATCTCCAACGAGATTCTGCTCGAAGCCAACGAATGGGGCGGTCACCTGGCCGGCATGGCGTCCGAAGAAATGGACAACGCCTACCAGATTCCTGGCAAATACCCGAAAGGCGCGTACCTGCTGGTGTTCGACCCACTGGACGGTTCGTCGAACATCGACATCAACGCTCCGGTCGGCACCATCTTCTCGGTACTGCGTTGCCCGAACGAATACCTGAGCCAGAACGAGCCGCTGAACGAAAAAGCCTTCCTGCAGCCAGGCACTCAGCAAGTGGCTGCCGGTTACGCCATCTATGGCCCACAGACCATGCTGGTGCTGACCTTGGGCGACGGCGTCAAAGGCTTCACTCTGGACCGCGAGATGGGCAGCTTCGTCCTGACTCACGAAGACATCACCATTCCTGAATCCACCCAGGAATTCGCCATCAACATGTCCAACCAGCGTCACTGGGAAGCCCCGGTACAACGTTACGTTGGCGAATTGCTGGCCGGCGAAGAAGGTCCGCTGAAGAAAAACTACAACATGCGTTGGGTCGCGGCGATGGTTGCCGACGTTCACCGCATCCTGACCCGTGGCGGTCTGTTCATGTACCCACGCGACAGCCGTGAGCCATCCAAGCCAGGCAAACTGCGTCTGATGTACGAAGCCAACCCGATGTCGTTCCTCGTGGAGCAGGCGGGCGGCGCGTCCACCGACGGTCACCAGCGCATCCTCGACATTCAGCCGGAAGGCCTGCACCAGCGTGTAGCGGTGTTCCTCGGTTCAAAAGAAGAAGTTGCACGCGCTACGGCTTACCACAAGGAATAAACCATGAACGCGCCCTGGCAGCCGTTGCTCGATTGGTGGTTCGGACACGCCGAATCACCCGACGAGATATCGGCTGACAAGGGCAAGTTGTGGTTCGGCAAGCGAGACAGCCAAGACCTCGAAGCGCGTGAGCGTTTCGGGGTCTTTGTCGATCAGGCCCTGGCCGGCGAATTGACCGAGTGGACGCAACGTCCCGAAGGTTGGCTGGCAGTGGTGCTGTTGCTTGATCAACTGCCGCGAATGATCTTTCGCGATACCCCCAAGGCTTTTTCCGGTGATCTGCGTGCGCAGAAGCTTGTTGCGCAAGGCATTGCTGCAGATTTTGATCGGCAGTTAAAACCAATTCAGCGGGTATTCATTTATCTGGTGTTTGAACACTGCGAAAACCTCGCGGTGCAGAACGAAGCGGTTTCGCGATTCATCGATCTGGTGGCTGAGCAGCCGGAAGCGCAGCGGGCAGTGTTTGCCGACAATCTGGACTATGCCGAGCGGCATCAGAAAGTGATTGCCAGGTTTGGCCGGTTTCCGCATCGCAATGCGGTGTTGGGGCGGGAATCTACCACTGAGGAGTTGGTGTTTCTCGGTCAGCCTGGATCAAGATTTTAGTTTGCTCAAATTAATGTGCCGGGCTGAGTCCAGTTCATCTAGCTCCAGAAAAATGTCTTCAGCGTTTGTATAGTTTCCGCGATCGATTTCTTCGCTACCCAGCGCAAGAATTGCCAAGAATGTAATTTGATCTGGATGAACACCATTGTGGTTCTTGTTCATCTGGCAAAACTCCTGATGTTTGTATTGAAGGCATTCTGCGTCATGGAGGCCGTCTTCGCGAGCAGGCTCGCTCCCACAGGTTTGTTCGGTGTTTACACAATTTGTGTTCCACCACAAAACACTGTGGGAGCGAGCCTGCTCGCGAAGAGGCCTGTGGCAGCGTCTTAAATCCTGAAGCTGCCGACCAACTGCTTGAGACGCGCCGCCTGCTGCTCCAGATCCGAACAAGCCCGCAACGTCGCCTGCAAGTTCTCCACACCTTCTTGATTCAACGTGTTGATCTCGTTGATGTCGACGTTGATCGACTCGACCACAGCGGTCTGTTCTTCGGTTGCAGTGGCCACCGACTGGTTCATCCCGTCGATTTCGCCGATGCGCTGGGTCACGCTGCCCAAACGTTCGCCGGCCTGATTGGCGATGCCGACGCTACTTTCGCTCTCGCGCTGGCTCTCGGTCATGATGCTTACCGCCTGACGCGCGCCGACTTGCAGCTCTTCGATCATCTTCTGCACTTGCTGCGCCGAATCCTGAGTGCGGTGCGCGAGGTTGCGGACTTCGTCGGCGACCACGGCGAAACCACGGCCAGCCTCACCGGCGCGCGCGGCTTCGATCGCGGCGTTCAGCGCCAGCAGGTTGGTCTGCTGCGAGATGCTGGTGATCACTTCCAGAATCTGACCGATGTTCACGGTGTTGCTGTTCAGGGTTTCGATGTTGCCGCACGAATCGCTGATCTTCGCCGACAGCTGTTGCATCGCGTGGATGGTTTTATCCACAACCTGCTGACCGTCGACCGCCAGGCTGCGCGCATCGCTGGAATGCTGCGAGGCGAGGGCGGCATTCTGGGCGATTTCCTGGGCGGCGGCGCCGAGCTGGTTGATCGCCGCCGCGACGCTGTTGGTGCGGGTCGCTTGCTGATCGGAGTTGTACATCGACGAGTTCGAGGCCGCGACCACGCGCAGGGCGACTTCGTTGACTTGCCCGGTGGCCGAGGACACTTCGCGGATCGAGGTGTGAATACGCTCGACGAAACGGTTGAACGAAGTGCCCAGCGCGCCGAATTCGTCGTTGCCGTGAATCACCAGACGCTTGGTCAGGTCGCCTTCACCTTCGGCGATGTCATGCATGGCACGGCCCATGGTCAGCAGCGGTTGCATCAGTACGCGGATCAGCATGCCGAGCAGGGCGATGATGATCACCACGGCAATGACCATGGCGATCAGCGCCGAGGTGCGGAATTCGCTGAGCATCGAGAACGCGGTGTCTTTGTCCAGCACCAGCGCCACGTACCAGTCGGCCGACGGCACGCCGTTGACGCGGGTAAAGGAGATCAATTGAGTCTTGCCGTCGAACTCGACTTCTTTCAGACCCGGGCTGACTTTCGGCGCGCCGTTGGGGTAGGCCTCGGCGAGGGTCTTGAGCACCAGTTTGCTGTCCGGGTGGATCAGGATTTTACCGTCGGCGCTGACGATGAACGCGTGGCCATGGCCGCCGAAGTTCAGCGAGTTGATGATCGCGCTGACACTGGTCAGGTCGATGTCGGCACCGGCCACACCAATCATCTGGCCCTGGCGCTGTACCGGAGTGGCGACGGTGATCACCAGTTTGCCCGACGAGGCGGCAATGTACGGCTCGGTGACGATGGTCTGCTGCGCGCTGTTGGCCGCTTTGTACCAGCCACGGGCACGTGGATCGTAATCCGGCGCGCGGTTGCCGGCGGGCACAGAGAACATCACGCCGTCAGCCCCGCCGAAGTAGCTCAGCTGGAAATTGCCGGTGTAGGCGGGCAGGTCGATGATGCGTTTCAGGCTGGCCGGTGCGTTACCGTCGGCAGCGACTTGCTGGGACAGCGATTGCAGCAATTGAATGCGGCTTTCCAGCCAGGTCTGGATATTGCTGGTGGTCAGGCTGCCCAGCTCCTGCATCGAGGCTTCGGTGCTGCTGCTCAGGGCTTCGCGTTGTCGATAGTCGTTGAAGAAAATGAAACAGGCGAACGCAACGGCCACCACGAGGGCGGCAGCCAACAAGATCTTGTGGCTGAATTTCATGTTTCTGGTCATCGAATGAACTACCGCGAAGGGGCTGGTCAAGAAAGGGCGGCAATTTGCCACACTCGGGGGCTTTGCGCTGCTCTTATTTCGACCGCGGCGCGCCAAAGATTAGGCGTCTTTTATGAAATGCGACGAAATGCTCAATAGCCCTACAAAGTGTCTGATTTACCGACAAATGCCGGACGAGTGGAGGGATAAATAGCCCTCGGTCGAGGGAACCAGATGAGGGTTTTCTCTTCTAAGCTTCTGGTTGGCACCATGCCATCCCCCCTCGTTCCAGGAGTTACACCATGTCGCTGCGATCCCTCGCCCTGCTGTCGTTTTGCGTGCTGTTGGCCGCATGCAGCAAGGTCAATCAGGAAAACTACTCGAAACTGTCTGCCGGCATGGCCAAGGCCGAAGTGGAAACGTTGCTCGGCAAACCGGCCGATTGTTCCGGTGCGCTCGGCATGTCCAGTTGCACCTGGGGCGACAAGAACAGCTTTATCAGCGTGCAGTACGCCGGTGACAAAGTGCTGATGTTTTCCGGCCAAGGCCTGAAGTAAACCGGGGCTTCGCGCCCACGGAGAAGAAAAATGAAGCGGTTATTGCTAATCCTTTTTGCTGGCCTGGTACTGGCCGGCTGCGCCAGTTCCGGCGTAGATCCGTTGGCGCCGAAGACCGTCAACAGCGTCAATCTCAAGCGTTACCAGGGCACCTGGTATGAACTGGCGCGTCTGCCGATGTACTTCCAGCGCAATTGCGCGCAATCCGAAGCCCGCTACACCCTCAAGCCCGATGGCAACGTTGCGGTGTTCAATCGCTGCATAACCACGGACTGGCAGTGGGAAGAGGTCAAAGGCACGGCTTATCCACAGGTGCCGGGCAAGACCGACAAGTTGTGGGTCGAATTCGATACCTGGTTCTCGCGGTTGATTCCGGGTGTGGCGAAGGGCGAATACTGGGTGCTGTACGTCAGCGACGACTACAAGACCGCCATTGTCGGCGATCCAAGTCGCAAGTACTTGTGGCTGCTGTCGCGTACGCCGACCGTCAACGGTGTGGTACGTGAGGAGCTGCTGAGCAAGGCGCGGCAACAGGGTTACGACACCACGCGACTGATCTGGCGAGCCTCGGATCGGCAGATGGCAAAGACTTCTAATTAAGCATCGCCACCCATCGAAATGTGGGAGCGAGCCTGCTCGCGAAGAGGGTGTGTCAGTCGACGAATATGTTGACGGATACAGCGCTTTCGCGAGCAGGCTCACTCCTACATTTGGTTATGTGTCAGCCTAAAAGGTCGCGCAGAACTTGGGTGAAGGCGCGAGCGCTGTCCTCTTCCCCGGCATGCCGGCCATCGCGCACCACCCACTGGCCGTTGACCAGCACGTCACGCACCTGACGATCCCCGCCAGCAAACAACCAGCGATTCAAAATTCCGTCACCACTGGCGGTCGCCAGATACGGATCGTTGCCATCGAGCACAATCCAGTCGGCACGCTTGCCGACTTCCAGCGCACCAATCGGCTGCCCCAATGCCTGAGCACCACCGTCCAGCGCCGCGTCGTACAGCGTACGGCCGACCATCGGCTGATCCGCGCCATACAAACGGTTACGCCGCTGATCACGCAGACGCTGACCGTATTCCAGCCAACGCAACTCCTCGACCACGCTGAGCGACACATGACTGTCGGAACCGATGCCCATGCGTCCGCCCTGAGCGAGGAAATCCACGGCCGGGAAAATCCCGTCGCCCAGATTCGCTTCGGTGGTCAGGCACAGCCCGGCAATGGCGCGACTCTTGGCCATCAGCGTGACTTCTTCCGGGTTGGCGTGGGTGGCGTGCACCAGGCACCAGCGCTGATCGACTTCGGTGTTTTCATAGAGCCATTGCAGTGGGCGACGACCACTCCAGCTCAGGCAATCGTCGACTTCCTTTTGCTGTTCGGCGATGTGGATGTGCACCGGGCATTGCTTGTCGCTGGCTGCCAGCACTTCGCTGATCTGCTGCGGAGTGACTGCGCGCAACGAGTGGAAGCACAGACCCAGTGATTGCGCCTTTTGCTGCGCCAGTAATGGCTGCAAGCGCGATTGCAGATTCAGATAGTTTTCGGTGCTGTTGATAAAACGGCGTTGGCCGTCATTGGGTGTCTGGCCGCCGAAACCGGAGTGGCTGTAAAGCACCGGCAGCAGGGTCAGACCGATGCCGCTTTCGCTGGCGGCCTGGCTGATGCGCAACGCCAGTTCGGCCGGATCCGCATACGGCTGGCCGTTGCTGTCATGGTGCACGTAATGGAATTCGGCGACCGATGTGTAACCGGCCTTGAGCATTTCGATGTAGAGCTGACGGGCGATGACGCCGAGTTGATCCGGACTGATTTTTCCGACGAGCCGATACATCAGATCGCGCCAGGTCCAGAAACTGTCGTTCGGGTTGCCGGCCACTTCAGCCAGTCCGGCCATTGCGCGCTGGAAGGCGTGGGAGTGCAGGTTGGGCATCCCCGGCAGCAACGGACCGCTCAACCGTTCGGCGCCATCTGCGGTGGAATCGGCCTGGATTTGGGTCAGCAGGCCATCGGCGCTGACCTCAAGACGTACATTGTTGGCCCATCCGTTAGGCAGCAGCGCGCGTTCGGCAAAGAAAGCGGACATGGTTCAGCACCCCATCGTGTGTTATTTGTATATACATATACAGACGTTTGCCTGCCCGGTAAACTCCGGCAAGCTAGCAACCTCTACCGACGAACAAGGATCAACCGTGCCGACTCCGCCTCCAGTTTCCCCGTTGGCCGCGAACATGGGCGACAGTCCGGCGCCCTTGTATGCCCGCGTCAAACAGATGATCACCCAGCAGATCGACAGCGGTAACTGGCCGCCGCACTACCGCGTGCCGTCGGAGAGCGAGCTGGTCAATCAGCTTGGTTTCAGCCGCATGACCATCAACCGTGCATTGCGTGAGATGACCGCCGACGGTCTGCTGGTTCGTATGCAAGGTGTCGGTACGTTCGTCGCCGAGCCGAAGAGCCAGTCTGCCTTGTTCGAAGTGCACAACATTGCCGACGAAATCGCCTCACGCGGTCACCGCCATACTTGTACGGTCATCACCCTCGAAGAAGAGGCCGCCGGTTCCGAGCGCGCCCTGGCGCTGGACATGCGTGAAGGGCAGAAGGTTTTCCACTCGCTGATCGTGCATTACGAAAACGACATTCCGGTGCAAATCGAAGACCGCTTCGTCAACGCGCTGGTCGCCCCGGAATACCTCAAGCAGGACTTCACCCTGCAAACGCCATACGCCTATCTGAACCAGGTCGCGCCGCTGACCGAAGGCGAGCATGTGGTCGAGGCGATTCTTGCCGAGCCGTCCGAGTGCAAGTTGCTGCAGATCGAGAAAGGCGAGCCTTGCCTGTTGATCCGTCGCCGTACCTGGTCGGGTCGCCAGCCTGTTACCGCTGCGCGTTTGATTCACCCCGGTTCTCGTCATCGTCTGGAAGGACGCTTTCATAAATGAGCAGTGAAGTGAAAGTTTTACGCGCCGAAGGCTACCCGCGCATGCCGTGGAAAAACGGCGGCGGCAGCACTGAAGAAATCACCCGTGACGCGGGTGCCGGTCTGGATGGTTTCGGCTGGCGGCTGTCGATTGCCGACATCGCCGAGTCAGGCGGCTTCTCCACATTCGCCGGTTACCAGCGCGTGATCACCGTATTGCAAGGCGATGGCATGACCTTGTGTGTCGACGGTGACGATACTCGTCCGTTGTTACCGCTGGACCCATTCGCTTTCAGTGGCGAGAGCCAGGTGTCGTGCACGCTGCTCGGTGGCGCGATCCGCGACTTCAACCTGATCTACGCGCCGCAGCGTTATCGCGCGCGGTTGCAGTGGCTGGACGGCGAACAGCGGTTTTTCAGTTCGGCATCGACCGTGTTGGTGTTCAGTGTCAGTGAACTGCTGCAAGTGAAGGTCGGTGACAGCGCTGCGCAACTTGGCCGGCATGATTGCCTGCAACTGGACGGTAACACCGCACTGGTTGAAGTCACCACCAATGCCGCTTGCTGCGTGATCGAACTGACGGCTCGCTGATTCCTGGATTCTGCAAAACCCCTGTGGCGAGGGAGCTTGCTCCCGCTGGGCTGCGAAGCGGCCCCAAAATCGGTACATGCCGAAATTGGGAGTCCTCCGGCCTCCAGCGGGAGCAAGCTCCCTCGCCACAAGTGCATTCACACTTCTTGTTTCTTCGGTGCACCAACTTGTTACCGAACGCCCCAGCGTGACGCAAAACCACGGCCACGTAACAACCATCAGCCTTCCGCAAAATCCCTCACGAAAAATTTCATCAACGCCAGAACCCTTGTTTCAGGCGCTCTCCAGCCCTGTCCGCGATTTTTCTTGAACACCCCTTCAACAAGTTGGCCGCTTGATTGCATATGCTTGTATGTACAAGTAAAGACGTATGCGTATAAGTCCGCAGCGTCCACTGATTCGCTTGTCGCGCATTGAAGCGCACAGGCTGCTTGCCCACTGCCAGGGTTGGTTTGAATTGATCGCTGAGGAGTCTTTTTCGTGACTGACAATAAGCCTACTAAATACCGCAACGTCGAGATCCGCGCTGCCCGCGGCAACAAGCTGACCGCCAAGAGCTGGCTGACCGAAGCGCCGCTGCGGATGCTGATGAACAACCTCGACCCGGAAGTCGCCGAGAACCCTAAAGAACTGGTGGTCTACGGTGGTATCGGTCGCGCCGCGCGTAACTGGGAATGCTACGACAAGATCGTCGAGAGCCTGACCAACCTGAACGACGACGAGACCCTGCTGGTGCAATCCGGCAAGCCGGTCGGCGTGTTCAAGACTCACAGCAATGCCCCGCGCGTACTGATCGCCAACTCCAACCTGGTTCCACACTGGGCGAGCTGGGAACACTTCAACGAACTCGACGCCAAAGGCCTGGCCATGTACGGCCAGATGACCGCCGGCAGCTGGATCTATATCGGCAGCCAGGGCATCGTCCAGGGCACCTACGAAACATTCGTTGAAGCCGGTCGCCAGCACTACAACGACAACCTCACCGGCAAGTGGGTCCTCACCGCCGGTCTGGGTGGCATGGGTGGCGCACAACCTCTGGCTGCAACCCTGGCCGGCGCTTGCTCGCTGAACATCGAATGCCAGCAGGTCAGTATCGATTTCCGCCTGAAGAGCCGTTACGTCGACGAGCAAGCCAAAGACCTCGACGACGCCTTGGCGCGCATCGACAAATACACCAAAGAAGGCAAAGCGATCTCCATCGCGCTGCTGGGTAACGCGGCAGAAATCCTTCCGGAACTGGTCAAGCGCGGCGTGCGCCCGGACATGGTCACCGACCAGACCAGCGCCCACGATCCATTGAACGGTTACCTGCCAGCCGGCTGGACCTGGGACGAATACCGTGCCCGCGCCAAGACCGAGCCGGCCGCTGTGATCAAAGCCGCCAAACAGTCGATGGCCGTGCACGTCAAAGCCATGCTGGAATTCCAGAAGCAGGGCATTCCGACCTTCGACTACGGCAACAACATCCGTCAGATGGCGCAGGAAGAAGGCGTCGAAAACGCGTTCGATTTCCCGGGCTTCGTACCAGCCTACATCCGTCCGCTGTTCTGCCGTGGCATTGGCCCGTTCCGTTGGGCGGCACTGTCGGGTGATCCGCAAGACATCTACAAGACCGACGCCAAGGTCAAAGAACTGATCCCGGACGATGCCCACCTGCATAACTGGCTGGACATGGCCCGCGAGCGCATCAGCTTCCAAGGCCTGCCGGCACGTATCTGCTGGGTTGGCCTGGGCCTGCGCGCCAAGCTCGGTCTGGCGTTCAACGAAATGGTCCGCAGCGGCGAGCTGTCGGCGCCCATCGTGATCGGTCGCGACCACCTCGACTCCGGCTCGGTGGCAAGCCCGAACCGTGAAACCGAATCGATGCAGGACGGTTCCGACGCAGTCTCCGACTGGCCACTGCTCAACGCTCTGCTCAACACCGCGAGCGGCGCGACCTGGGTTTCCCTGCACCACGGCGGCGGCGTCGGCATGGGCTTCTCGCAGCACTCGGGCATGGTGATTGTCTGCGACGGTACTGACGAAGCGGCCGAGCGTATCGCACGCGTGCTGCACAACGACCCGGCCACCGGCGTCATGCGTCACGCCGATGCCGGTTACCAGATCGCCATCGACTGCGCCAAGGAGCAGGGCCTGAACCTGCCGATGATTACCGGTCAATAAACGCAAAACCCCTGTAGGAGTGAGCTGCTCGCGATGAGGCCGGCCCATTCAGCAAATGTGCTGACTGACACACCGCAATCGCGAGCAGGCTCACTCCTACAAAAGCCAAAACAAGAACAAAACCCGGAACAATCCACAGAGGTTGAATCATGGCTGTTAACACCGATCGTGCAGGCAACAAACCGTTGATCGAAAGGCGTTCGATCGACTACATCCCGGAAGCGGAAAGACACGGTCGTCTGTTTAGCCAGTTCACCCTGTGGATGGGTGCCAACCTGCAAATCACTGCAATTGTCACCGGGGCCCTGGCCGTGGTGCTGGGCGGTGATGTGTTCTGGTCGTTGATCGGTCTGTTGATCGGTCAACTGCTCGGCGGCGGGGTGATGGCGCTGCATGCGGCGCAAGGGCCGAAGCTCGGTCTGCCGCAGATGATTTCCAGCCGTGTGCAGTTCGGGGTTTATGGCGCGGCCATTCCGATCGTGCTGGTGTGCCTGATGTATTTGGGTTTCACCGCCACCGGCACGGTACTTTCCGGTCAGGCGCTGGGCCAGTTGTTTGGCGTCAGCGACACCGTGGGTATCCTGCTGTTCGCCAGTGTCATTGTGGTGGTCACGGTGCTCGGTTATCGGGTGATCCACTGGATCGGCCGTGTCGCCAGTGTCGTTGGTGTGATCGCCTTCGTTTATCTGTTCAGCCGGCTGATCAGTCAGGTTGATGTGGGCGCACTCCTGCAGATCCGTCACTTCAGCTGGAGCAGCTTCCTGCTCGCGGTATCGCTTGCCGCGTCGTGGCAGATCGCTTTCGGCCCTTACGTGGCTGATTATTCCCGTTACCTGCCGAGCAAGACCTCGGCGGTAAAAACCTTCTTCGCCGCCGGTGCAGGCTCCGTGGTTGGCGCACAAGTGGCGATGATTCTCGGCGTGTTCGCCGCAGCGTCCTCCAACGGCCAGTTCGCCGGTCATGAGGTTGCTTACATCGTTGGTCTGGGCGGCGCCGGTGCCACCGCTGCGCTGCTGTACTTCAGCATCGCGTTCGGCAAGGTGACCATCTCGACGCTGAACTCCTACGGCAGTTTCATGTGCATCGCGACCATCATCAGCGGCTTCCGTGGCCACTTGCAGGTCTCGCGTTTGCAGCGTCTGGTCTTCGTACTGTTCATCGTTGGCGCAGCAACCCTGATTGCCTTGCTCGGTCAGCACTCTTTCCTCGGTGCGTTCAAGTCTTTCATCCTGTTCCTGCTCGCATTCTTCACACCGTGGAGTGCGATCAACCTGGTGGACTACTACTGCATCACCCGTGAGCGCTACGACGTGCCGGCGCTGGCCGATCCGAACGGTCGCTACGGCCGCTGGAACATCCTCGGGATCAGCGTCTATGTGTTCGGCGTGCTGGTGCAGCTGCCGTTCATCTCCACCAAGTTCTACACCGGTCCGCTGGTGGCAGCGCTGGGTGATGTGGATATCTCCTGGATCATCGGTCTGGTGTTGCCGGCCGTCGTCTACTACGTGTGCGCGAAAAAATGGCACAGCGCGGTACCTGATCAGCTGATTCTGCCGGTCGAGCAGAACAGCCATGCACAACCTGAAAAAAGCGGGGCCAGTCGCGTAGCGGCGCAGGCCTGATTGGACGTGGACAGGGCTGGATGCCTCTTGACTGCCGTAAGCCCAATTCATGATTAGGAGCGTCACGACAATGAAATCGAACAAGACCCTGCTGACCGCATTGCTTTCCATGGGCCTGCTTGCCAGTGCCGGCGCCACTCAGGCCGCCGGCTGGTGCGAATCGGGCAAACCGGTGAAATTCGCCGGGCTGAACTGGGAAAGCGGCATGCTGCTGACCGACGTGCTGCAAGTGGTGCTGGAAAAAGGTTACGACTGCAAGACCGACAGCCTGCCAGGCAACTCCATCACCATGGAAAACGCCCTGAGCAGCAACGATATTCAAGTGTTCGCCGAAGAGTGGGTCGGCCGCAGCGAAGTCTGGAACAAGGCCGAGAAGGCCGGCAAGGTTGTTGGTGTCGGCGCTCCGGTGGTTGGCGCGGTGGAAGGCTGGTACGTGCCGCGTTACGTGATCGAAGGCGACGCCAAGCGCAAGCTGGAACCGAAAGCCCCGGACCTGAAAAACATCGCTGACCTAGGCAAATACTCCGCTGTGTTCAAGGACGCCGAAGAACCATCCAAGGGCCGTTTCTACAACTGCCCGGCCGGCTGGACCTGCGAGCTGGACAACAGCGAAATGCTCAAAAGCTACGGTCTGGAAAACAGCTACACCAACTTCCGTCCGGGCACCGGCCCGGCACTCGATGCGGCGGTACTGTCGAGCTACAAGCGTGGCGAACCGATCCTGTTCTACTACTGGTCGCCAACCCCGCTGATGGGCCAGGTCGATCTGGTCAAGCTTGAAGAAAAACCGGGCGTCGACAAGAGCGTAAGCATCAAGGTCGGTCTGTCGAAAACCTTCCACGAACAAGCGCCGGAGCTGGTGGCCGTGCTGGAAAAGGTCAACTTGCCGATCGACCTGCTGAACCAGAACCTGGGACGCATGGCGAAGGAACGTATCGAGTCGCCAAAACTGGCGAAAATCTTCCTCAAGGAACATCCTGAGGTCTGGCACGCGTGGGTCAGTGACGACGCAGCCAAGAAAATCGACGCGGCGCTGTAGGTCGATACCTCCCGGCTAACCGTGAGGCTGGCCGGGAGATATGCCGTAATCGCTTGATTGAGATTTCTGATTGAGAGCCGCTTATGTTTCCCGAAAGCTTTACCTTTTCCATCGCCGACTGGGTCAACGGTTGGGTCGATTCGCTGGTCACCAACTACGGTGATGTGTTCCGTCACATCTCCGACACCCTGTTGTGGGCCATCGTCAATCTCGAAGGCCTGCTGCGTGCGGCGCCGTGGTGGTTGATGCTGGCGATCGTCGGTGTCGTTGCCTGGCACGCCACACGCAAAGTGCTGACCACGGCGGTCATCGTCGGTCTGCTGTTCCTCGTCGGCGCCGTTGGCCTGTGGGACAAACTCATGCAGACCCTGGCGCTGATGATGGTCGCGACGATCATTTCGGTGCTGATCGGCATCCCGCTGGGGATTCTCTCGGCACGCAGCAATCGCCTGCGTTCGGTGTTGATGCCGCTGCTCGACATCATGCAGACCATGCCAAGTTTCGTGTACCTGATTCCGGTGCTGATGCTGTTCGGTCTGGGCAAGGTGCCGGCGATTTTCGCCACCGTCATTTACGCCGCTCCACCGCTGATTCGCCTGACCGATCTGGGTATTCGCCAGGTTGACGGCGAAGTCATGGAAGCGATCAACGCCTTCGGTGCCAACCGCTGGCAGCAACTGTTCGGCGTGCAACTGCCGCTGGCCCTGCCAAGCATCATGGCCGGGATCAACCAGACCACCATGATGGCCCTGTCGATGGTGGTGATCGCCTCGATGATCGGCGCCCGTGGTCTGGGTGAAGATGTGCTGGTGGGGATTCAGACCCTCAACGTCGGACGTGGCCTCGAGGCCGGTCTGGCGATCGTGATTCTCGCAGTGGTCATCGACCGCATTACTCAGGCGTACGGTCGGCCACGGCATGAGGTGAGCAAATGAGCAACGCAACCGTGAGCAAGATCGAAGTCAAAAACGTCTTCAAGATTTTCGGCAACCGTGCCAAGGATGCGTTGGCCATGGTCGGTCAGGGCAAGACCAAGGATCAGGTGCTGAACGAAACCGGTTGTGTGGTCGGCGTTAACGACCTGTCGCTGAGCATCGGCACCGGCGAAATCTTCGTGATCATGGGCTTGTCCGGCTCCGGCAAATCGACGCTGGTGCGCCACTTCAATCGCCTGATCGACCCGACCAGCGGCGCGATCCTCGTCGATGGCGTGGACATCCTGCAATACGACATGGAAGCCCTGCGCGAATTTCGCCGGCACAAGATCAGCATGGTGTTCCAGAGCTTCGGCCTGCTGCCGCACAAGACCGTGCTCGACAACGTCGCCTACGGCCTGAAGGTGCGCGGCGAGAGCAAGCAAATGTGCTCCGAACGCGCGCTGCACTGGATCAATACCGTGGGCCTCAAGGGCTACGAAAACAAATACCCGCACCAGCTCTCCGGCGGCATGCGTCAGCGCGTCGGCCTGGCCCGGGCCTTGGCGGCGGACACCGACATCATCCTGATGGACGAGGCGTTCAGTGCGCTGGATCCGCTGATCCGCGCCGAGATGCAGGATCAGTTGCTGGAACTGCAAAAGACTCTGCACAAGACCATCGTCTTCATCACCCACGACCTCGATGAGGCGGTGCGCATTGGTAATCGCATTGCGATTCTCAAGGATGGGCGATTGATTCAGGTCGGCACGCCGCGCGAGATCCTGCATTCGCCAGCGGATGAGTACGTCGACCGGTTCGTGCAGCGGCGGGCGGCGGTGGTTTAAACAGTTTTGTGTTGGCTGAGCTGGCCTCTTCGCGAGCAGGCTCGCTCCCACAGGGGATTGCATTCCAATGTGGGAGCGAGCCTGCTCGCGAAAGCGTCGGCACAGCTGCATCAATGTTCGGATGAGGTTGAAGATGTCCCAGGCTGAAAAAATCGTCATCACCGGCAGCCCCCTGCGTTGGCAGGACGTGGTTGCCGTCGCCCGTCATGGCGCGCAACTGGAGCTGTCGAACGAGACCTGGGCGCGCATCGAAAACGCGCAGGGCATCGTTCAGCGCATCGTCGAAAGCGGCGAGCGCGCCTATGGCGTCAACACCGGTCTGGGCGGCCTGTCCAACGTCTCGCTCAAGGACGAACAGCTCAGCCAGCTCTCGCGTAATACCCTGCTCAGCCACGCCTGTGGCGTCGGCCCGGTACTCGCCGACGAGCAGACCCGCGCAATCATCTGCGCCGCCATTCACAACTACAGCCACGGCAAATCCGGGATTCATCGCCGGGTGGTCGAAGCGCTGCTGGCGCTGCTCAATCGTGGCATCACCCCGCAAGTGCCGTCGCAAGGTTCGGTGGGCTATCTGACCCACATGGCGCACATCGGCATCACGCTGCTGGGCGTCGGCAATGTCAGCTATCGCGGGCAAATCACTTCTGCGCAACAGGCGCTGGCCGAAGAAGGCCTGCAACCGGTGCAACTCGGTGCGAAGGATGGCTTGTGCCTGGTCAACGGTACGCCGTGCATGACCGGTCTCAGCTGTCTGGCGATTGCCGATGCCACGCGTCTGGTGCAGTGGGCCGACGTCATCGGTGCCATGAGTTTCGAAGCGCAACGCGGGCAGATCGACGCGTTCGATGCCGAGATCATCGCGCTCAAGCCGCATCCGGGCATGCAGCACGTCGGAATCAATCTGCGTGCGTTGCTCGATGGCAGTGAAGTGATTGCGTCGAGCAAAGGCATTCGTACGCAGGATGCGCTGAGCATTCGCTCCATCCCGCAGGTGCATGGCGCCGCACGCGATCAACTGGATCACGCGATCAAACAGGTCGAAGCCGAACTCAACGGCTGCACCGATAACCCATTGCTGCTCGGCACGCCGGACAATTTCCGGGTGATGTCGCAAGCCAACCCGCACGGCCAATCGGTGGCGATGGCAGCGGATCTGCTGGCCATCGCCATGGCCGAAATCGGCTCGATTGCCGAGCGTCGCCTCGATCGTCTGGTTAACCCGCACGTCAGCGGTCTGCCAGCGTTTCTGGTGGCCAATCCGGGGGTGAACTCCGGGATGATGATCGTGCAATACGTCGCCGCGTCGCTGTGTGCGGAAAACCGCCAATTGGCGCAACCAGCGGTGCTCGACAACTACATCACTTCAGGCCTGCAGGAAGATCATTTGAGCATGGGCACCAACGCCGCGCTCAAGCTGCACCGTGCACTGGAAAACTGCACGCAGATCCTCGCCATCGAATATCTGCTCGCGGCGCAGGCGTTTGAATTCCTCAAGGAACAACGCTTCGGCGCGGGCACTGATGTGGCGTGGCGACTGCTGCGTGAAAAGGTCCCGGCCTACGATCAGGATCGTTGGCTGGCGCCGGACATCGCCGCCGCTGCGAGCGTGTTGAAAGACCCGAATCTGCCGCACAACGTGTTACCGAATTTGCACTGACAACTACCCATACCAGCGTGCCAAGGCGTGGATCGTCCACAAGATGAGAAACGACGGATAACGGAATGCTCCGGAGCGACTGGTAGTTAATAACAATGTTCAAAAGGAGCATTTTAATGACTGCGCTGAACCTGATTCCCGGCCAACTGAGCCTGGCCCAACTGCGTGACGTCTTTCAGAACCCGGTCAAACTGAGCCTCGACAACAGCGCCTCGGCGCAAATCGAAGCCAGTGTTGCCTGCGTCGAGCAGATCCTCGCCGAGAACCGCACCGCGTACGGCATCAACACCGGTTTTGGCCTGCTGGCCTCGACCCGCATCGCCAGCGAAGACCTGGAAAACCTGCAGCGCTCGCTGGTGCTGTCCCACGCCGCCGGCGTTGGTCAGCCGATCAGCGATGAGCTGGTGCGCCTGATCATGGTGCTCAAGGTCAACAGCCTCAGCCGTGGTTTTTCCGGCATCCGCCGCGTGGTGATCGATGCGCTGATCGCGCTGATCAATGCCGAGGTTTACCCGCACATTCCATTGAAGGGCTCGGTCGGTGCTTCCGGCGATTTGGCGCCGCTGGCGCACATGTCGCTGGTGCTGCTGGGCGAGGGCAAGGCGCGTTACAAGGGCGAGTGGATGGAGGCGACCGAAGCGCTGAAAGTCGCTGGCCTGACCCCACTGACCCTGGCCGCCAAAGAAGGTCTGGCGCTGCTGAACGGCACGCAGGTTTCCACGGCGTTTGCGCTGCGTGGTCTGTTTGAAGGTGAAGATTTGTTTGCCGGTGCGATTGCGCTAGGCGGTCTGACGGTTGAAGCGGTACTCGGTTCGCGCTCGCCGTTCGACGCACGCATTCACGCGGCTCGCGGCCAGAAAGGTCAGATCGATGCCGCCGCCGCTTATCGTGATCTGCTCGGCGAGCGCAGCGAAGTCTCCGACTCGCACCAGAACTGCGAAAAGGTCCAGGACCCGTATTCGCTGCGCTGCCAGCCACAAGTCATGGGCGCCTGCCTGACCCAGTTCCGTCAGGCCGCTGAAGTGCTGGCGGTCGAAGCCAACGCCGTGTCGGATAACCCATTGGTATTCGCGGCTGAGGGCGACGTGATTTCCGGCGGTAACTTCCACGCCGAACCGGTGGCCATGGCGGCTGACAACATGGCCTTGGCGATTGCCGAAATCGGCTCGCTGAGCGAACGCCGTATCTCGCTGATGATGGACAAGCACATGTCGCAACTGCCGCCGTTCCTGGTGGCCAATGGCGGCGTGAACTCCGGTTTCATGATTGCTCAGGTAACCGCAGCGGCACTGGCCAGCGAAAACAAGGCGCTGTCCCATCCGCATTCGGTCGACAGCCTGCCGACTTCCGCCAACCAGGAAGACCACGTATCCATGGCCCCGGCGGCTGGCAAGCGCCTGTGGGAAATGGCTGAAAACACTCGCGGCATTCTCGCGGTGGAATGGCTGGCGGCGGTGCAGGGTCTGGATCTGCGCAACGGTCTGAAGACCTCGGCGAAGCTCGAACAGGCGCGGGCGATTCTGCGTCGCGAAGTGCCGTTCTACGAGAAGGACCGGTTCTTTGCGCCGGACATCAATGCGGCGACTGAACTGCTGGCTTCGCGGTGCCTGACCGAACTGGTTCCGGCCAAGCTTTTGCCTAGCCTGTGATGGACTCTTCGCGAGCAGGCTCGCTCCCACAGGGGTACGCATTCCAAATGTGGGAGCGAGCCTGCTCGCGAAATCGATTTTGAATACTGTGGAGACTAAGGGATGAAAACCCTCTGGCAACACTGCCACGTCGCAACCATGGCGCAAGGCGTCTACTCGATCATCGAGGATGCGGCCATCGTGACGTCCGGTGCGCTCATCGAGTGGATCGGTCCGCGTGATCAATTGCCGTCCGGCGAATACCCGGACGTCAATGATCTGCAAGGCGCATGGGTCACCCCCGGCTTGATCGACTGCCACACCCATACGGTGTTCGGCGGCAACCGCAGCGGTGAATTCGAAAAACGCCTGCAAGGCGTCAGCTACTCCGAAATCGCCGCGCAGGGTGGCGGTATCGCCAGCACCGTGCGTGCGACTCGCGAAGCGACTGAAGACGAGTTGTTTACCAGCGCCGCCAAACGCCTGAAAAGTCTGATGCGCGACGGCGTGACCACCGTCGAAATGAAATCCGGCTACGGCCTCGATCTGGCCAACGAACGCAAGATCCTCCGGGTCATCCGGCGCTTGGCCAAGGAGTTGCCGATCAGCGTGCGCAGCACTTGTCTCGCCGCTCACGCGTTGCCACCGGAATACAAGGACCGCGCTGACGATTACATCGATCTGATCTGCACCGAGATGCTGCCGGCACTGGCCGCCGAAGGTCTGGTCGATGCCGTGGATGCATTTTGCGAATACCTGGCGTTCTCGCCGGAGCAAGTCGAGCGTGTGTTCGTCGCGGCACAAAAACTCGGTCTGCCGGTGAAGCTGCACGCCGAACAACTGTCGTCGCTGCACGGTTCCAGCCTCGCTGCGCGCTATCACGCGTTGTCTGCCGATCACCTGGAGTTCATGGATGAGGCTGACGCCATCGCCATGGCCGCATCCGATACCGTCGCGGTGCTGCTGCCGGGCGCGTTCTATTTCCTGCGCGAAACCCAGTTGCCGCCGATGGATGCGCTGCGCAAGCACAACGTGAAGATCGCCATCGCCAGCGACCTCAACCCCGGCACCTCGCCAGCGCTATCGTTGCGCCTGATGCTGAATATGGCCTGCACCTGTTTCCGCATGACCCCGGAAGAAGCCCTGGCCGGCGCGACGATTCATGCCGCGCAAGCGCTGGGCATGGCCGCCACCCACGGTTCGCTGGAAGTCGGCAAGGTTGCCGATTTTGTTGCCTGGCACATTGATCGCCCGGCGGATCTGGCTTACTGGCTCGGTGGTGATCTGGACAAACGCGTCGTGCGTCACGGCGTTGAATCAAGTCTGTAGGAGAGCGGTTGTGGATAAGGTTCTGAACTTCAAACAAGGTCGCGTGCCGTTGCTGATCAGCATGCCCCATGCCGGTGTGCGATTGACGCCTGTAGTCGAGGCCGGACTGATCGCAGACGCGAAAAGCCTGCCGGACACCGACTGGCATATTCCGCAGCTCTACGATTTTGCTGAAGAGCTGGGCGCCAGCACCCTGGCCGCCGAATATTCGCGCTTCGTCATCGACCTGAATCGCCCGTCCGATGACAAGCCGCTGTACGCCGGCGCCACCACCGGCTTGTACCCGGCGACGCTGTTCGATGGCATCCCGCTGTTCAAGGAAGGGCTGGAGCCCTCGAAAGAAGAGCGCGCAACTTATCTGAAACAGATCTGGACGCCTTATCACCGCACCTTGCAGGAAGAGCTGGCGCGGCTGAAAGCTGAATTCGGCTATGCATTGCTGTTCGATGCGCATTCGATTCGCTCAATCATCCCGCACCTGTTCGACGGCAAGCTGCCGGACTTCAACCTCGGCACTTTCAACGGCGCGAGTTGCGATCCACAACTGGCCACGCAACTGGAAGCAATCTGCGCGCGTCACGGTGATTACAGCCATGTGCTCAACGGGCGCTTCAAGGGTGGCCACATCACTCGCCATTACGGCAACCCGGCCGAGAACATCCACGCCGTACAGTTGGAACTGGGCCAGTGCACGTACATGGAAGAGTTCGAACCGTTCCGCTATCGCCCTGATCTTGCCGAGCCGACGCGGGTGATCCTCAAGGAGTTGCTGCAGCACTATCTGGCCTGGGCAAAGTCTCAGTACACCGCATGACCCCCTGTGGGAGCGAGCCTGCTCGCGAAGGCGTCCGGTCAGCCAACATTTACGTTGACTGACACACCGCATTCGCGAGCAGGCTCGCTCCCACAGGATGGTGTACACACTACGAAGTTGATGGCTGACAAACGGTGACTGCGCTGGAGCATGCTCATTGATGTAAATCGGGTTTATGATGCCCAACGGCAGAATAATAGAAGTCCCCCCAGGGATGACCTCGACCCCTTACGGAGCGCGCAATGCAGACTTTGTTTCCGCAGATCAAACCTCACGCCCGGCACGATCTGGCTGTCGATGACACCCATACACTGTACGTCGACGAAAGCGGTTCACCAGAAGGCTTGCCGGTCGTGTTCATCCACGGCGGCCCCGGCGCCGGTTGCGACGCGCAGAGCCGTCGCTATTTCGATCCGAACCTGTATCGCATTGTCACCTTCGACCAGCGCGGCTGTGGCCGCTCCACGCCGCACGCCAGCCTGGAAAACAACACCACCTGGGATCTGGTCGCCGACCTTGAGCGCATCCGCAAACACCTGGGCATCGACAAATGGGTGCTGTTTGGCGGCTCGTGGGGTTCGACCCTGGCGCTGGCCTATGCGCAAACTCACCCGGAGCGCGTGCATGGCCTGATCCTGCGGGGGATCTTTCTTTGCCGTCCGCAGGAAATCGAATGGTTCTATCAGGCCGGCGCGAGTCGTCTGTTCCCTGATTACTGGCAGGACTACATCGCGCCGATCCCGCTGGACGAGCGCAACGACCTGCTCAGCGCCTTCCATAAACGCCTGACCGGCAACGACCAGATCGCCCAGATGCACGCGGCCAAAGCCTGGTCGACCTGGGAAGGACGCACCGCGACCCTGCGGCCGAATCCGCTGGTGGTCGATCGCTTCTCCGAGCCACAACGCGCCTTGTCGATTGCGCGGATCGAATGCCACTACTTCACCAACAATGCATTCCTTGAGCCGAATCAACTGATTCGCGACATGGGCAAGATCGCCCATCTGCCGGGCGTGATCATTCACGGTCGTTACGACGTGATCTGCCCGCTCGACAATGCCTGGGAATTACACCAGGCCTGGCCGAACAGCGAGCTGCAAGTGATCCGCGATGCCGGCCATGCCGCGTCTGAACCGGGCATCACCGATGCACTGGTACGCGCCGCGAGCAAAATGGCCCGACGCCTGCTCGACCTGCCGCCCGAAGAAGCATGAAGGGGCTTTTACAGCGCGTGCAGGGTGCGCGAGTCGAAGTGGCGGGCGAGGTGGTTGGCGCGGTTGATCAGGGTTTGCTGGTGCTGGTAGCGGTCGAACCCGACGACACGCGTGCGAGCGCCGACAAACTTCTGCATAAGCTGCTTAACTATCGGGTATTCAGCGACGCCGAGGGCAAGATGAACTTGTCCCTGGCGGATGTTGGCGGCGGGTTGCTGCTGGTCTCTCAGTTCACTCTGGCTGCCGACACCAAAAGCGGATTGCGACCGAGTTTTTCGACGGCGGCTCCTCCGGCCCTGGGCGAGGAATTGTTCGACTATCTATTAAGCAAAGCGAAACAGATGCATGGCACTGTGGCATCAGGTAGATTCGGCGCGGATATGCAGGTGCACCTGGTCAATGATGGCCCGGTAACCTTCCTGTTACAGACGTGAAAGCGCTTGAAACATCTTTTTAAGGGCATTTCGACTGAAAACAGGCATTTTTCGCGATAAATACTTTGTTACCCCTGATGCGTTGTCATGCGGGCTACTAGATAATCGCGCGCTACGGGGATCAGCGTTCGTTGGTCCATTTTGACTTAGGTAGAGACTTGTCCGGATCCGATTGGGGAATCATTTTGCCCCAGCGGAGTCGGAACAATGCTCGCCAACTTGGCAAGAGTGTTCTGGAAGGTCGGTTTTTTACTGCCGAAAACCCTACAGGCACTTCATCTGGCCGTTGGTTTATTGATCTGTTTTCGGCGAGGGTTGCTCGTGATTGTTAGTCCCTGTAATGCAGCAAAATTGTCTGCCAAACGCATGCGAAGTGCCCTGGTAGCGGGTTCGGCGCTCCTGTGCCTGCTCAGCGCCGGTCAGCTTTGGGCGTTCAATCTTGACGATGTATCGACCAAGGCCAAAGAGCTTGCCGGGCAGAAATTCGAAGCCCCGCGCAGCAACCTGCCGAACGAATTCCGCGATATGAAGTTCGCGGACTATCAGAAAATCCGCTTCCTCACCGAAAAGGCTGAGTGGGCTGATCAGAAGACCCCGTTCAAACTGTCCTTCTATCACCAGGGTATGCACTTCGATACACCGGTGAAAATCAACGAAATCACGGCGAACACCGTCGAAGAGATCAAATATGATCCTTCCCGCTTCGATTTCGGCGACCTGAAATTTGATCCTAAAGCCACTGAACAACTGGGTTATGCCGGTTTCCGTGTGCTGTACCCGATCAACAAGGCCGACAAGCAAGACGAAATCATGACCATGCTCGGCGCGAGCTACTTCCGCGTCGTCGGCAAGGGTCACACCTACGGTCTGTCGGCTCGTGGCCTGGCCATTGATACCGCGCTGCCGTCGGGTGAAGAGTTCCCGCGTTTCCGCGAATTCTGGATTCAGCAGCCGAAGCCGGGTGACAAGCATCTGGTGATCTTCGCGCTGCTCGACTCGCCGCGTGCCACCGGTGCCTATCGTCTGATTCTGCGTCCGGGCAGCGACACCATTGTTGACGTCAAGGCGCAGGTGTTCCTGCGTGACAAGGTCGGCAAACTGGGCATCGCGCCGCTGACCAGCATGTTCCTGTTCGGCGCCAACCAGCCGTCGAAAGTCCTCAACTATCGTCGTGAACTGCACGACTCCAGTGGCCTGTCGATCCATGCCGGCAACGGCGAGTGGATCTGGCGTCCGCTGAACAACCCGAAACACCTGGCCGTGAGCAACTTCAGCGTCGAGAACCCGCGTGGTTTCGGTCTGCTGCAACGTGGCCGCGACTTCAGCCACTACGAAGACCTCGACGACCGCTACGACAAGCGCCCAAGCGCCTGGATCGAGCCGAAGGGCGAGTGGGGCAAGGGCACTGTTGATCTGGTAGAGATTCCGACCGCCGACGAAACCAACGACAACATCGTTGCGTTCTGGAGCCCGGAAACCATGCCGGAGCCAGGCAAGCCTCTGGACTTCGCCTACCGCCTGCACTGGACCATGGACGAAGCGGCGATTCACGCGCCGGACAGCGCCTGGGTTTCGCAGACACTGCGTTCGACTGGTGACGTCAAGCAATCGAACCTGATCCGTCAGCCGGATGGCAGCGTTGCCTACCTGGTCGACTTCGAAGGCCCATCGCTGGCGGCTCTGACCCCGGACGCCGACGTGCGCAGCCAGGTCAGTGTTGGCGACAACGCCGAACTGGTTGAAAACAGCGTGCGCTACAACCCTGAGACCAAGGGCTGGCGTTTGACCCTGCGGATGAAAATCAAGGACGCGAGCAAGTCGACCGAGATGCGTGCCGCGCTGGTACAGCCAGTCGTGACCGCTGATCTGGCGAAATCGGTGCCGGCGTCCAATTCGTCCGTCGCCAAGGCCGACAAGGTCGCTGCCAAGCAACAAGAGAAACTCGACAAGGAAGCCAAGGCCGCCGAGGCCAAACAGGCTGACGCCAAGCCTGTAGCTGATGCCAAGGACAAGGCCAACAAAGACGCCAAGCAGCCAGCGGCTGCGGACGCGGCCCCAGCCACACCGGAATCGGCACCGACTGAAGAAGTCCTGACCGAGACCTGGAGCTATCAGTTGCCTGCCGATGAGTAACTCTCAAGTACAGCCAGAGACTCTGTCCGAGTACCTGGCGCATCTGCCGATGACCGACGAGCAGCGCGCGGAACTCGCGGGCTGCCAGTCGTTCAGCGAGCTGCACCAACGCTTGTCGTCCTCGACGTTCGACGCCCCTGCCGAAGCCGCCCAGGCTTCGGTGGGTAAGCGCCTGACCCTGAGCACCGCCGAAGAACTTGAAGATGCGGAGATGCTGGCGCTCGACGCCAGCGGTCGCGTCAGCATGAAGGCGACGCCGCCGATCCGTCGGACCAAAGTTGTGCCGGAGCCATGGCGCACCAATATTCTGGTGCGTGGCTGGCGCCGGCTGACCGGTCGCACCAACCCACCGCAGCCGCCGAAGGACGAGAACGTCCTGCCGGCCGCGCGCTGGCGCACCGTCGGTTCGATCCGTCGCTACATTCTGTTGCTGCTGATGCTTGGCCAGACCATCGTCGCCGGCTGGTACATGAAAGGCATCATGCCGTACCAGGGCTGGTCGTTCGTCGATCTCGACGAAGTCCTGCATCAACCGCTGATGCAAACAGCCACGCAAGTGCTGCCGTATGCGCTGCAAACCAGCATCCTGATTCTCTTCGGGATTCTGTTCTGCTGGGTATCGGCCGGTTTCTGGACCGCGCTGATGGGCTTCCTTGAGCTGCTCACCGGTCACGATAAATACCGTATCTCCGGCAAAAGCGCCGGCAACGAGCCGATTGCCAAAGACGCCCGTACCGCGCTGGTCATGCCGATCTGCAACGAAGACGTGCCGCGTGTATTCGCCGGTCTGCGGGCGACGTTCGAATCGGTAGCCGCGACTGGTGATCTGGATCGCTTCGACTTCTTCGTCCTCAGCGACAGTAACGACACCGACATCTGTGTCGCCGAGCAACAGGCCTGGCTGGACGTCTGCCGCGAGGCCAAAGGCTTCGGCAAGATCTTCTACCGCCGCCGTCGCCGTCGTGTGAAACGCAAGAGCGGCAACCTCGACGACTTCTGCCGTCGTTGGGGCGGTGACTACAAGTACATGGTTGTGCTCGACGCCGACTCGGTGATGAGCGGCGAGTGCCTGACCAGTCTGGTGCGCCTGATGGAAGCCACGCCGGACGCCGGGATCATCCAGACCGCGCCGCGTGCGTCGGGCATGGACACCCTGTATGCACGCATGCAGCAGTTCGCTACCCGCGTTTACGGTCCACTGTTTACCGCCGGTCTGCACTTTTGGCAGTTGGGTGAATCCCACTACTGGGGTCACAACGCGATCATCCGCATGAAGCCGTTCATCGACCACTGCGCCCTGGCGCCGTTGCCGGGCAAAGGCGCGTTTTCCGGTGCGATCTTGTCTCACGACTTCGTTGAAGCCGCGCTGATGCGCCGTGCCGGTTGGGGCGTGTGGATTGCCTATGACCTGCCGGGCAGCTACGAAGAACTGCCGCCGAACCTGCTGGATGAACTCAAGCGTGACCGTCGCTGGTGTCACGGCAACCTGATGAACTTCCGTCTGTTCCTGGTCAAAGGCATGCACCCGGTGCACCGTGCGGTGTTCCTCACCGGCGTGATGTCTTACCTGTCGGCGCCGTTGTGGTTCTTCTTCCTGGTGCTGTCGACCGCGCTGTTGGCGGTGAACACGCTGATGGAGCCGCAGTACTTCCTTGAACCGCGTCAGCTCTATCCGCTGTGGCCACAATGGCACCCGGATAAAGCCATCGCGCTGTTCTCGACAACTATCGTGCTGCTATTCCTGCCGAAACTGTTGAGCATCATCCTGATCTGGGCCAAAGGCGCGAAAGAGTTCGGCGGCAAGTTCAAAGTGACCCTGTCGATGCTGCTGGAGATGTTGTTCTCCATGCTGCTGGCGCCGGTGCGGATGATTTTCCACACCCGTTTCGTCCTGGCCGCGTTCCTTGGCTGGGCCGCGACCTGGAACTCGCCGCAACGTGACGACGACTCGACGCCATGGAGCGAAGCGGTCAAGCGCCACGGCCCGCAAACCCTGCTGGGTTTCTGCTGGGCGCTGCTGGTGATCTGGCTGAACCCGAGCTTCCTGTGGTGGCTGGTGCCGATCGTTGGTTCGCTGATGTTGTCGATTCCGGTGTCGGTGATTTCCAGCCGTGTCGGTCTGGGCCTCAAATCCCGTGACGAGAGCCTGTTCCTCATCCCCGAGGAATACAATCCGCCACAGGCGTTGCTGGCGACCGATCAGTACACCCATGAAAATCGTTACCACGCCCTCAACGACGGTTTTGTCCGCGCGGTGGTCGATCCACAGCAGAACGCTCTGGCGTGCTCGCTGGCGACTTCCCGTCACGGTCAGGCCGAGCCGATCGAGTGGCTGCGTCAGGAGCGTGTCCGTCACGCCCTGAAGGTGGGACCGGCGGCGCTGAGCAACCACGAGCGCCTGCAACTGCTGAGCGATCCGGTGGCTCTGGCGCGACTGCACGAGCTGGTCTGGGCCGAAAGTCACGCCGAGTGGCTGGACGCCTGGCGCGCTTCGGTGAAAGCCGATCCGCATGCGCCGTTGCTGCCGCTGCGACCGCTGAGCATGCAGGCGCAACCGGCCTGATGAAGAAACCCCGCTAATCAGCGGGGTTTTTTTATGGAGCTGAAAGCCCCTCACCCTAACCCTCCCGAAACGTCGGACCGCCCGTAGGGAGAGGGGACTGACCGAGTTGGATGTGCGAGTTACGCCGACCTGAGATATCGAGTCGAACTCAAGTTTTGAATATTCTTCGATCTGCTCCCTTTCCCCCTCGCCCCCTTGGGGGCGGTCCGACGTTTCGGGAGGGCTGGGGTGAGGGGGAGCGATCTTGATTGTTAAACAAATCGTCCATTAAACCTTGTGCAAAAAAACGAGTGCGTTAGCATCCGTCCCCGAATTGGCGCACCCGGGCTTTTTGGCCCGCCTCTGTTGGTTTTCGCGCCGCAAACGCAATGGTTTTGGGGACTTGAAGATGAAGAAGTATCTGTCGATGCTGCTGGTCGGCGTCACGGCACTGGTTGCAGTCAATGCGGCGCACGCTGGCGCAATCGATGACGCGGTCAAGCGCGGCACATTGAAAGTCGGTATGGATCCGACCTACATGCCGTTCGAAATGACCAACAAGCGTGGCGAGATCATCGGTTTCGAAGTCGACATCCTCAAAGCCATGACCAAGGCCATGGGCGTCAAGCTGGAGCTGGTCTCCACCGGCTACGACGGCATCATCCCGGCCTTGATGACCGACAAGTTCGACATGATCGGCAGCGGCATGACCCTGACTCAGGAACGCAACCTGCGCCTGAACTTCAGCGAACCGTTCATCGTCGTCGGCCAGACCCTGCTGATCCGCAAGGAGCTGGAAGGCACCATCAAGTCTTATAAAGACCTGAACACTGCCGACTACCGCATCACCTCCAAGCTCGGCACCACCGGTGAGATGGTCGCCAAGAAGCTGATCGCCAAAGCCAAATACCACGGCTACGACAACGAGCAGGAAGCGGTACTCGACGTGGTCAACGGCAAGGCTGACGCCTTTATTTATGACGCGCCGTACAACGTTGTGGCAGTGAACAAGGTCGGCGCCGGCAAACTGGTGTTCCTCGACAAGCCGTTCACCTACGAGCCGCTGGCCTTTGGTCTGAAGAAGGGCGACTACGACAGCATCAACTTCATCAACAACTTCCTGCACCAGATCCACGAAGACGGCACCTACGATCGCATCCATGACAAGTGGTTCAAGAGCACCGAGTGGCTCAAGGACATGGAATAACGCCGGTCAGTCAGACCGCGTCGCCCCTTTCGCGAGCAGGCTCGCTCCCACATTTGAAATGCATTCCAATGTGGGAGCGAGCCTGCTCGCGAAGAGGGCCTTGTAAGCAACACAAAATCCGGAACCTGCAATGAAACATAAAAAAGCCCAATGGCCCTGGCACGTCCTCACCGTGCTGGTGCTGATCGGCCTGGCCGGCGCGTTGTATTACGCGACGTCGCTGATGTCCTACGAATGGCGCTGGAACCGCGTGCCGCAGTACTTCGCCTATCAGGCCGAGGAAACCCAGCGCGCTGCCGATATTTCCACGGTCAGCGAACTGGTGCGCAAGGGTGGCAGCGCGCAAGTCACCCTGCGCAACGATGCCGGTGACGAGCAGCACCTGACCGTCGACGAAAACAGCCTGCAATTCGCTCAGGGCGACGATGTCGCGGAAGGCGACGTCGTGGGCGTGACCCGGCATTGGGCGGCAGGGCCGCTGTTGTGGGGGTTGTGGACGACGCTTTGGCTGTCGGTGGTCTCCGGGGTTCTGGGTCTGCTGATCGGCCTGGTCACCGGATTGTGCCGCTTGTCGAGCAACCCGACCTTGCGCGACTTGTCGAGCATTTACGTCGAGCTGGTGCGCGGTACGCCGCTGCTGGTGCAGATCTTCATTTTCTACTTCTTCATCGGCACGGTGATGAACCTGTCCCGCGAGTTCGCCGGGATCGCCGCGCTGTCGCTGTTCACCGGCGCTTACGTGGCCGAGATCATCCGTTCCGGCGTGCAATCGATTGCACGCGGTCAGAACGAAGCGGCGCGCTCGCTCGGTCTGAGTGCCGGCCAGTCGATGCGTCATGTGGTGCTGCCGCAAGCGTTCAAACGCGTGCTGCCGCCGCTGGCCGGGCAGTTCATCAGTCTGGTCAAGGACACCTCACTGGTGTCGGTGATCGCCATCACCGAGCTGCTGAAAAGTGGCCGTGAAGTCATCACCACTTCGTTCTCGCCGTTCGAGATTCTGTTCTGCGTCGCCGGCCTGTACCTGTTGATCAACCTGCCGCTGTCGAAAATCGCCAGCCGGCTTGAGCGGAGGCTCGCGCAAAGTGATTGAAGTCCGCGATCTGGTAAAAGTCTTCGACACCCGTGGCCAGGTGGTGCGCGCGGTGGATAACGTCAGCACGACGGTCGCCAAGGGCGAAGTGCTGGTGGTGATCGGCCCGTCCGGTTCCGGCAAATCGACCTTCTTGCGTTGCCTTAACGGCCTGGAAGAGTTCGACTCCGGTTCGGTGAGCATCGACGGCCTGCAACTGGCCGACCCGAAAACCGACGTCAACGCCTACCGCCGCGAAGTCGGCATGGTGTTCCAGCACTTCAACCTGTTCCCGCACATGACTGTGCTGGAAAACCTCTGTCTGGCGCAGAAAGTCGTGCGCAAGCGCGGCAAGAAAGAGCGTGAAGCCAAGGCCATGGAGCTGCTGAAAAAGGTCGGCATCGCACAGAAGGCCAACGAGTTTCCGTCACGTTTGTCCGGCGGTCAGCAGCAGCGCGTAGCGATTGCCCGGGCGCTGGCAATGGAGCCGAAGGTCATGCTGTTCGATGAGCCGACTTCGGCGCTCGACCCGGAAATGGTCGGCGAAGTGCTGGATGTGATGAAAAACCTGGCCGTGGAAGGCATGACCATGGTCTGCGTGACCCACGAAATGGGTTTTGCTCGGGAGGTAGCGGATCGGGTGCTGTTCTTCGATCACGGCAAATTGCTCGAAGATGCCTCGCCGGCAGAGTTCTTTGATGCGCCGAAGGATCCCCGGGCTCAGGCCTTCCTGCGTCAGGTTCTGTAACCGCGGCGTCTTTCAGAACGCCTTCGCGAGCAGGCTCGCTCCCACAGTTGACCGAGTTGTCCAAGCGGACACGGTCCAATGTGGGAGCGAGCCTGCTCGCGAATGGCATCACCTCGGTCCACAGCGAACCGAGGCAGATGAGTTACCTCAAACCTTGAACCGGCCCACCAGCATCTGCAGATGCGTCCCCAACCGCGCCAGCTCAACGCTGGACGCCGCTGTCTCTTCACTCGCCGCCGAAGTCTGGTCCGACACATCGCGCACATTCAACACGCTACGGTTGATCTCTTCAGCCACCGCACTCTGCTGTTCTGCCGCCGCCGCAATCTGCTGGTTCATCGCCTGAATCGCCGACACCGTGCGGGTGATGCTTTCCAGCGAACCACCGGCACGACGGGTCAGCTCGACGCTGCTGTCGGTCAGGGTGCGGCTGTTGTCCATGATCGTTGCGACTTGCTGGGTGCCGTTTTGCAGGCCGACGATCAGCTCTTCAATCTCTTCGGTGGACTTCTGAGTGCGCTGGGCGAGGCTGCGCACTTCGTCGGCAACCACGGCAAAACCACGTCCGGCTTCACCGGCACGGGCGGCCTCAATGGCGGCGTTGAGGGCCAGCAGGTTGGTTTGCTGGGCCACAGATTTGATTACGTCGAGGACGCTGCCGATCTTGTCGCTTTCGCGCTTGAGCTCGCCCATGGCTTCGGTGGAGTGACCGACTTCAACGGCCAGGCGTTCGATCTGCGCAATGGCTTCGCCGACCACTTTGTCGCCTTCGCGAGCTTGCTGGTCGGCGGCGACAGCGGCTTCGGACGCTTCCTCGGCGTTGCGCGCGACTTCCTGCACGGTGGCGGCCATTTCGTTCATGGCGGTGGCGACCTGGTCGGTCTCGATTTTCTGATTGTTGACCCCAGCGCTGGTCTGTTCGGTAACCGCCGACAGCTCTTCGGCAGCGCTGGCGATCTGGGTGACACCGTCGCTGATCCCGCCGATCAAGTCGCGCAGGCCTTGGGTCATGCTTTGCATCGAACGTTGCAACTGGCCGAGTTCATCGCGGCGCTGGGATACCAGGTTGTGCGTGAGGTCGCCGGCGGCAACGCGCTCGGCGACTTTCAGGGTCTGGTTCAGCGGAATGATGATCTGCCGGGTGATCGCCCAAGCCGCCAACAGACCGAAGGCCACGGCCAGCAAGGTAGCGATGATCAGCATGTTCTTGGCGTGAGCGGCGTCGGTGTCGCGCACCACGGTCTGCGATTCGGTGAGTTTCTTGCTGACGTCGAGAAGGATGTCGCCCTGAGTCGACATACGTGCCTGGGCCTTGGCATTGTTGACCTGCGAGTCGCGGAACTGAGCGACCGCCGCACGGTAGGCCTTGATCGAGTCGGTCGCCTGTTGCAGGTTGGCGATGTGCTGTTCCGGCAGTTTCGATGGCAGGCTTTCGAGGTTTTTCAGGGCATTGTCGATGGCGTCCAGCGCCGGCTGCTCAGCATCAGCCTTGCCGCTGTAGGTGTAGCCACGCACTTGATAGCGCGCCTGTTGCAGCAGTTTGCTCAGTTCGATCACGCTGTTGAATTGGGCGACGCTGTCACCCTGCAGCATGGATTTTTCCACTTCCGCGACTTTCGCCACGGCGTTGTCGGCACTGGCGCCGAGCTTGCTGCGGGCGTCTTCGCGTTGCACGGTGGCTTGGGTCATGTCGGCAAAGGCGCGCTTGTATTCGGCAACGGCAGCCAGTTGCTGATCGACCATCGCCGCGTCGGACGGTTGTTCAATCAGGCTGCGCGCCGTTTGCAGACCACTGTCGAGTTTGCTCAGCAGTTCATTGACCGCGCCCGGGCCTTGTTCGCCACGGCGCGCTTCATAATCCAGGCGCGCCAGGCGCAGGTCCTTGGTCAGCTCGTTGAGGCTGGAGATGAAACCGAGCTTGTCGCCACGGCTGATGATGCCGCTCATACCGGTCCAGCCGGTGAAGGTGATCAACAGTGTCAGCAACAGCACCAGGCCGAAACCGATTCCCAGCTTGCGTTTGACGCTGACGTTCCCAAGATTCTCGGCTAACCAACGGTACATGCGACGACTCCCCTCGGACCACTAATTGGACTTATGGGGACTGTATCGGCTGAGTGATGGCAATCTGTAACACCATTTATCTGATGCGGAGCGAGATCGCTGTGGCGAGGGAGCTTGCTCCCGCTCGGCGGCGCAGCCGTCGTAAACGGCTGAATGCGGTGTGCCAGCTGAATGAAAAGCGGTGGTCGCTGCGCGCCCAAGCGGGAGCAAGCTCCCTCGCCACAGAGGTTCTGTGGCGGGTTCTAGAAGAGGCGAGCGAGGAGGGCAGTGACGGCGGTTTCGACGCGCAGGATGCGATCGCCCAGTTGTACCGGTTGCAGGCCGGACTTGGCCAGCAGGTCGATTTCGTAAGGGATCCAGCCACCTTCAGGGCCGATGGCCAGGGTCACTGGTTCGCTTAGCGCACGTGGACACGGTGCGTAGTTACCGGGATGGCCGACCAGGCCAAGGGTGCCTTCGGTAATCGCCGGCAGCCGATCTTCGACAAACGGCTTGAAGCGCTTCTCGATGATGATTTCCGGCAGCACCGTGTCGCGGGCCTGTTCGAGGCCGAGGATCAAATTCTCGCGAATCGCTTCCGGTTCGAGAAACGGCGTCTGCCAGAAGCTCTTTTCGACGCGGTAGCTGTTGACCAGAATGACCTTCGACACGCCCATGGTCGCCACGGTCTGAAAGATTCGACGGAGCATTTTCGGACGCGGCAGGGCCAGCACCAGGGTCAACGGCAGTTTGGCCGGCGGTGGCTGATCGAGGCTGACGCGCAGTTCAGCCTCACCCGCCTCCAGTCGCAACAACTCAGCCGAACCCATCAGCCCGTTGATACGGCCAACGCGCAGGCTGTCACCGACTTCCGAGCGGTGAACCTCCTGCATGTGGGTCAGACGACGATCACGCAAGACCACGCGGTCAGCCGCAATGAAATCGGCCTCTTCGAGCAACAGCAGGTTCATGCCTGCGTCGCTGGCGGCTGGTCGTTATGATCGTCGGCGGTTTCGTCCGGGCGTTCGCGCTTGCTGATCAGACCACCGAACAGAATGCCGATTTCAAACAGCATCCACATCGGCACAGCCAGCAGCGTCTGCGAAAAGATGTCCGGCGGCGTCAGGATCATGCCGACCACGAAGCAGCCGATGATCACGTACGGGCGAATTTTCTTCAGGTATTTGACGTCGACCACGCCGATCCACACCAGCAGCACCACGGCCACCGGGATTTCAAACGCCACGCCGAAGGCGAAAAACAGCGTCATGACGAAATCGAGGTAGCTGGCGATGTCGGTCATCATTTCCACGCCGGCCGGGGTGGCGGCGGCGAAGAACTTGAAGATCAGCGGGAACACGAAGTAATAGGCGAACGCCATGCCGGTGTAAAACAGCAGGATGCTGGAGACCAGCAACGGCACCGCGATGCGCTTTTCATGCTTGTACAGACCCGGCGCAATAAAGCCCCAGATCTGATGCAGGATCACCGGAATCGCCAGAAACAGCGAAACCATCATCGTCAGTTTCAGCGGCGTCAGGAACGGCGACGATACGTCGGTGGCGATCATCGTCGCGCCGACCGGCAGGTACTGGCGCAGCGGCGTCGAGACGAAGGTGTAGATCTGCTGGGTGAAGGCGAACAGCCCGGCGAAGATGATGAAGATCGCCGCCACACAACGCAGCAGGCGGGTGCGCAACTCGGTGAGGTGCGAAACCAGCGGCATGTGCTGGTCGTTTTCGGGGAGATCGCTCATGGGGCTCGCGGCGGCAAAGTGGTGTCGTGAGGCGCTGGTGTGATCGGCGCGGCGTTTGGCGCAACGTGTTCAACCGAAGCTTCTGCGGCAACGGGCACAGGTTCTGTCGGCGCTACAACGGCAGCAGGTGCTGGTGTTGGCGCAGGTGCAGGTGCAGCAGGCGCGGTTGGCGCATGAATCGTCTGCTGTCCGACATGTTCAACTTCAACCGGCGTCGGCTCCTGCTGAACCGGCTGGAAGATCTTCCGTGCCTCTTGTTCCAGCGACAGAATGTGCTCGTTGTGCAGTTGCCGACGAATCTCGTCGGCACCGATTTCACGTTCAACTTCCTGTTTGATCGCGTTGAAGCTGCGCTTCAGCCGTCCGACCCACAGGCCAGCGGTGCGTGCAGCGCCCGGCAGACGCTCGGGGCCGAGCACCAGCAGGGCAACGAGGCCGACGAGCAGCAGTTCAGAGACGCTGATACCCAACATTAGTCAGTGCTCACACGTCTTTGCGGATCGGCTCTTCGACTTTCTGCGCCTGCACGTCGATGGTGTGCGGCGGGTTGGCCTGAGCGGTGGCTTGCGGCTGAACCGGTGGCACCGGTTGCGCAGGCGTCACGGTTGGATCAGCGGCGGATTTCTCGTCATCGTTCATGGCTTTGCGAAAGCCCTTGATCGATTCGCCGACGTCGGTGCCGAGGTTTTTCAGTTTCTTGGTGCCGAACACCAGCACCACGACAACCAGAATGACGATCCAGTGTTTCCAGTCAAAAATGCCCATGTTGCTGTTCCTCTCTAAAAATTGTTCAGGCGGACGGACGCGAGGCTTTCTCGACGTGTCCGGAAAGGCCGAAGCGACGATCCAGTTCATCCAGCACGGCCTGCGGATGCTGCCCCAGTTGGGCGAGCATGACCATGCTGTGGAACCACAGGTCGGCGGTCTCGTAGATCACCTCGCTGCAGTCGCCGCTGATGGCGGCGTCCTTGGCGGCAATAATGGTTTCGACCGACTCTTCGCCGACTTTCTCCAGAATCTTGTTCAAGCCCTTGTGATACAGACTAGCTACATATGAGCTGTCGGCAGCAGCGCCCTTGCGCTCTTCAAGCACCTGAGCGAGGCGGGTCAGGGTGTCACTCATGTTTGTGTCCTGCGGAATAGATAGCGTGCGGGTCTTTCAGAATCGGGTCGACGGTTTTCCAGTCGCCGTTTTCGAAGACGCGGTAAAAGCAGCTTTGACGGCCGGTATGGCAAGCGATGTCGCCGATCTGTTCAACCATCAGGATGATCACGTCGGCGTCACAGTCCAGACGCATTTCATGCAGGGTCTGCACATGGCCGGACTCTTCGCCCTTGCGCCACAGCTTGCCACGGGAACGTGACCAGTAGATTGCACGGTTCTCCGCAGCGGTCAGTTCGAGCGCTTCGCGGTTCATCCAGGCCATCATCAGCACGCGTCCGGTCTTGTGATCCTGGGCAATCGCCGGCACCAGGCCATCAGCGTCCCACTTGATCTCGTCCAGCCAGTTTTTCATCTTCGACTCCGACAGCGAACCCACACTTCAATAGTCGGGTTCAGGCGTTGAAACAGTGTGCCAGCCGATCACGGAACTGGCTATCGGCGAACGACCAGATACAAGCCGACTGCCACCATGATTCCCGCCGGCCAATGCCCCAATTCATGCATCGGGCCACCGGCGGCGAGGATCGTGCCGCCCGCCAGATGGGCGCTGCCGAGCAGCCGCAGGAACCAGTCGTCCTTGCGCTTGTGCCACGGTGGCGGTGGGTCGTTGGCGTGCGGTTGCGACATGCGTTCGAGCAGATCGCGGGCCATGTTGGCCAGGTGCGGAATTTGTTCAAACTGGCTCTGCACGTTGCCGAGCAAGGCTTTCGGGCTGACGCGCTCGCGCATCCAGCGTTCGAGGAACGGTTGCGCGGTGTTCCACAGATCCAGATCCGGATACAGCTGACGACCGAGACCTTCGATGTTCAACAGGGTCTTTTGCAGCAGCACCAGTTGCGGCTGCACTTCCATGTTGAAACGCCGTGCGGTCTGGAACAGGCGCATCAGCACCTGGCCAAATGAAATATCTTTTAACGGTTTTTCGAAGATCGGCTCGCACACGGTACGGATCGCCGCTTCGAACTCGTTGAGCTTGGTTTCCGCCGGCACCCAGCCCGAATCGATGTGCAACTGCGCCACGCGACGGTAGTCACGCTTGAAGAAGGCGAACAGGTTGCGTGCCAGATAGTCCTGGTCTTCCGGGGTCAGGCTGCCGACGATGCCGCAGTCGATCGCGATGTACTGCGGGCTCCACGGGTTGACGGTGCTGACGAAGATATTGCCCGGGTGCATGTCGGCGTGGAAGAAACTGTCGCGGAAAACTTGGGTGAAGAAGATCTCCACGCCGCGCTCGGCAAGCATTTTCATGTCGGTTCGCTGGTCGGCGAGGGTCGCCAGATCGGTCACCTGAATCCCGTAGATGCGCTCCATCACCAGCACTTTCGGCCGGCACCAGTCCCAATAGACTTGCGGTACGTAGAGCAGCGGCGAACCTTCGAAGTTGCGCTTCAACTGGCTGGCATTCGCCGCCTCACGTAGCAGATCGAGTTCGTCGTAGATGGTTTTTTCGTAGTCCTGCACAACGTCCACCGGGTGTAGCAGTCGGGCGTCGGCCGAGACCTTTTCGGCGGTGCGGGCGAGGATGAACAGCCACGCCAGATCCTGGGCGATGATCGGCTTCAAGCCCGGGCGGATCACCTTCACCACGACTTCTTCGCCGCTTTTCAGCTGCGCAGCATGCACCTGCGCCACCGAAGCGGACGCCAGCGGTTCAACGTCGAAACGGCTGAACACTTCGCTGATTTTCTTGCCAAGCTGCTCTTCGATCAGTTTGATCGACAGCTGCGAATCGAACGGCGGTACGCGGTCCTGCAGCAGCATCAGCTCATCGGCGATGTCTTCCGGCAGCAGGTCACGGCGAGTCGAGAGGATCTGCCCGAACTTGATGAAAATCGGCCCGAGATCCTGCAACGCCAGGCGCAAACGCGCGCCACGGCTCAGCTCCAGCGGCTTGCGCGGAAACCAGCGCCACGGCAGCACGTAACGCAGCGCCAGCAGGAACCAGGGCAGCGGCAGATCGAACAGCAGATCATCGAGACGGTAGCGGATCACGACGCGCTGGATGCGCAACAGACGGCGGACGGCAAGCAGCTTCATGCGTTATCGCTTGGGTCGAGGGATCGGGAAAGGCGCTCGAAACGCGCCTCGAGACGTTCCAGATCAAGTTTGATCCGGTCCAGTTCACTGAATCGCGCTTCGGCTTCGCGCTGCCCGACGAGGGTGCGCGATTCTTCGGCGAGGTATTCGGCGAGGTTCTGGTTAAGGCTGGCAAATCCTTGTTGATACCAGCGGGCGCGGCTGCGCAGGTGGCCACCGACCAGTTGCGTGGCGACCGGGCCGAGCCAGCGCGAGAGTTCGTACTCCCAGTCCAGCTCGAGATCCTGCAGCACGCCGGCCAGCTCCAGCAGCACGCCGCTGTCGCCATCAAGTTCGACTTCCGGGGCGTGCAGCACCGCAGTCTTGTCCTTGCTCACGGCCAGTTTGATCAGGCTGGAAGCCGGCGCACGCAAGGTGCAGTCGACGCCGGTTTCCCAGTGAGAGGCCAGCATCAAGCCTTCGTCGCTCGGCAAAATGAACAGTTGCAGCGCCGGGCTACGGCAATCCACGGCAATCACCTTGCCGGTCAGGTGCGCCAGCCGCGGCAGCGCCGTGCTGTCGAGACGCAGCACCCGGTTGAGGCCGAGTTCGACGCTGGCGAGCAGCCCGGTGAGCAGCATCAGGGCTTGATGCCGCGGTGCAGGGCAACAATGCCTGCGGTCATGTTGTGATAGGTCACGCGGTCAAAACCGGCGTCGACCATCATCGACTTCAGGGTTTCCTGATTCGGGTGCATTCGGATCGATTCGGCCAGGTAGCGATAGCTTTCCGAGTCATTGGTGATCAGCTTGCCCATCAGCGGCATGAAGGCGAACGAGTAAGCGTCGTAGGCTTTCGACATCAGCGCGTTGGTCGGCTTGGAGAACTCCAGCACCAGCAGGCGACCGCCGGGCTTGAGCACGCGCAGCATCGAGCGCAGGGCGTCTTCCTTGTGCGTCACGTTGCGCAGGCCGAAGGCGATGGTCACGCAGTCGAAGTGGTTGTCCGGGAACGGCAGTTTTTCCGCGTCCGCCTGAACGAATTCGACGTTGCCCGACACACCCAGATCCAGCAGGCGGTCACGACCGACCTTGAGCATGGATTCGTTGATGTCGGCCAATACGACCTGACCGGTAGGGCCAACCAGGTGCGAAAACTTTTTGGTCAGGTCGCCGGTGCCGCCGGCGATGTCCAGCACGCGGTTACCACTGCGCACGCCCGACAGTTCGATCGCAAATCGCTTCCACAGACGGTGCATGCCGCCCGACAGAAGGTCGTTCATCAGGTCGTACTTGGCGGCTACCGAGTGGAAAACCTCAGCTACTTTTTCCGCTTTCTGGCTTTCCGGAACGTTTTTGAAGCCGAAGTGAGTGGTGGGTTCGGCCTCGCTGCCTTTGCGCTGATCAGTCATATCGCTGTCACCAAAAGAGAATGCGCGACATTCTAATCCCCAAGCCATGCTTTGTCTTGGAATGGCTAAAGGTAAGATGGGCAACCTTCGGGACGATTTGCCGCAGATGCGGTCAAGATTTACCGACAAGCATTCATCGTCATCTTCAAAAATCAGGAGTCATTCAATGGCCAAAATCAGTGTTGAGCGTGCGCACAGCCTGGGCAAGGAAGCCGCCCGCGAGAAGGCCGACAAACTGGCGCAGAAACTCTCCGATCAATATGGCCTGGAGCCGCAGTGGTCAGGCGACACCCTGAACCTCAAACGCTCGGGCGTGAAAGGCGCGGTGCACGTGGCGGAAGACTCGATCAAGGTCGACGTGGAACTGGGCCTGATGATGTCGGCCATGAGCGGCATGATCAAAGCCGAGATCGAGAAGGCGCTGGATAAAGCGCTGGTCTGACCGCGATTTTTCGCTAACCCGAGATCTCCTGTGGGAGCGAGCCTGCTCGCGAAAGCGGTGTGACAGTCGATTCAGATATTGACTGATACACCGCTTTCGCGAGCAGGCTCGCTCCCACATTTGTTTTGTGGTGCCCCTGCTGTTTATGTCAGTTGTTAGGGTGCCGTTTCTAATTTTTCTGCCTACTTTGTGCCTGAGCCCGACAAACCTGCGGGCAGTTCCTCAAACCTTCTGCGCGTGAGGTGCACCATGGCCAAAGTTATTTTGAAGAAAAAAATCGACGCTTCGACTTCTGCTCTGAGCGACGTCAAATCCTATGCCCGCAAGATCTGGCTGGCAGGCCTGGGTGCCTACGCCAAGGTCGGCCAAGAGGGCAGCGAGTACTTTCAAGAGTTGATCAAGGCTGGTCAAACTGTTGAAAAGAAAGGCAAAAAAGTAGTTACCGAAAAACTCGAAGCGGCCAACGCCGAGATCGACGATGCCAAGAGCGAAGTCAGTTCTTTCAAAGGTCGTGTCGAAGTTCAGCTCGACAAGGTCGAGAAGGCGTTCGACTCCCGTGTAGCAAGCGCCTTGAATCGTATCGGCATTCCGTCTAAACATGACGTTGAGACACTCTCTGCTAAGCTCGATGAGCTGACGGCATTGCTCGAACGCGTCGCGCGTAAATCTTAAGGAGAACGGGATGGCTGGTAAAAAGAACACCGATAAAGAAGGCAGCTCGTGGATTGGGAAGGTCGAAGACTACTCCCGTAAAATCTGGCTGGCTGGTTTAGGCGTGTACTCGAAGATCGACACTGACGGCAGCAAGCTCTTCGATACATTGGTCAAAGACGGCGAGAAAGCCGAGAAGCTCACCAAGTCTGCAGTCGGCAAAAAAGTCGATGCCGCCAAGGATTCCGCTTCTTCGGCCAAATCGCGCATCAGCGGCGTGAAAGATCGCGCACTGGGCAAGTGGGACGAGCTGGAAGGGGCTTTCGACAAGCGCCTGAACAGCGCGATTTCGCGCCTGGGCGTACCGAGCCGCAATGAAGTGAAAGCTCTGCACAGCAAGGTAGAAAACCTCACCAAGCAGATCGAAAAACTCACCGGTCTGAAAACTCAGCCTGTGGCGGCGAAAACCGCAGCGGCAAAACCGGCCGCTAAAACTGCCGCAGCTAAACCAGCAGCGAAAACCGCGGCCAAGCCACTGGCCAAAGCGGCAGCTAAACCTGCAGCGAAAGCAGCGGCCAAGCCGGCAGCCAAAACTGCCGCCGCCAAGCCGGCCACCAAAGCGGCAGCCAAACCGGTCGCGGCCAAAGCCGCAGCCAAACCTGCTACCAAACCTTCTGCGAAGCCAGCTGCAAAACCAGCCGCCAAGCCAGCAGCGAAAACCGCTGCCGCCAAACCGGCTGCCAAGCCAGCGGCCAAACCCGCTGCGGCGAAAAAACCGGCAGTGAAAAAACCGGCCGCGCCGAAAGCCGCTGCGCCGAAACCGGCAGCGCCTGCCGCCGTCAAACCTGCCACTCCGCCAGCTCCGGTCAGCGCGTCAAACTCCGCCGCTGCACCGACTCCGGCGGCAACCCCGACTGCCGCATCGACCCCGTCGACGCCAACCAGTCAGTCCTGATTTTTCAGGGCAAAACAAAACGCCCGGCCTGTGAAGGTCGGGCGTTTTTGTTTGTGCAGATAATTTCAAACCACTGCGAATCCCTGTAGGAGTGAGCCTGCTCGCGATAGCGGTCTATCCGTCAAAAGGGTGTCGACTGACAGATTGCTATCGCGAGCAGGCTCACTCCTACAGGGTATGGGTTGGCTCAGATTATTCGTTATCTTCGAGGTACTGCAGGGCCATCCGTTCGGTCGCCACTTTCACGGATGGCAACAGATGCGGTGCCACCAGCATCATGATCTGATAAACCACCAACCGAACCTCTCCCTCACGATCCAGAATCCGCTGATAGTCCAGTGAAAACAGCAAGGTCATGGTGATCTGCTCCACCAACTGTCCCAGCGCCTGCGTATCACTGACCAACTGCCCCGACGCCTTCAACCGCGCCAGCAACGACGCCAGCGTGCGCTTTAGCGCGTTGAGCAAATGACGAATCCCCTTCGCCAGTTTCGGCAGCCGTCCGGCCAGGTTCGACAGGTCCTGAAACAGGAACCGATACTGCGCCAGGCGCTCGACGATCAGGTGCAGGAACAGCCAGTAATCCTCCGGCGCCAGTTCGACATCCGAGGGCGGATCGAGCAGCGGTGCCAGTTCATTCTGGAAGCGTTCGAACAAGCCGAGTATCAGCGGCTCCTTGCCGTGGAAATGGTAGTAGAGGTTGCCGGGGCTGATCCCCATTTCGTTGGCCACCTCCATGGTGGAGACGTTCGGCTCGCCCTTTTCGTTGAACAATTGCAAAGCACATTCGAGAATCCGGTCGCGGGTTTTCATCCAGTCTTCTTAGAAAAGTTCGGTTAAGCGTCAGCGCACACGCACGTATGTACCGGGTGCCGCCTCCATCGGTGGATAGTTCGGGTTGCCTAGAGTCATCTGGGTTTCATGCTGGGCGCCCGAGCGTTGTTGAATCCATTCCAGCCACTGCGGCCACCAGCTGCCGTCGACGTGTTTGGCGTCGTAGTACCAGGCGCGTGGGTCGCTGCTCATCTTGCCGTTCTCGACGTACGCGGCTTTCGGGTTGCTCGGCGGGTTGAGGATGCTTTGCACGTGGCCGCTATTGGACAGCACGAAACGGCGCTCGCCACCCAGCAGCAAGGTTGAGCGATACACCGCGTCCCACGGCGTGATGTGGTCGTTCATGCCGGCGACGCTGAAGCTGTCGACGGTGACTTTCTGCAGGTCGATCGGCGTACCGCACACTTCCAGCCCGCCCGGATGGGTCAGCGGGTTGTGTTTGAAGAAGTCCAACAGGTCACCGTGAAACGCGGCGGGCAGACGGGTGTTGTCGTTGTTCCAGTAAAGGATGTCGAAGGCCGGCGGTTCTTTGCCCAGCAGGTAGTTGTTGACGAAGTAACTCCAGATCAAATCGTTCGGACGCATCCAGGCGAAGACCTTGGCCATGTCGCGGCCGTCCAGCACGCCTTTCTGATAGGAGCGACGCTTGGCCGCTTCCAGCGTCTGCTCATCGGCAAACAGGGTCGCCGGGGTTTCGATCTGACTGTCGAGCAGGCTGACCAGATAGGTCGCGCTGGAGATGCGCCGCAACTGCCGTTTGGCCTGCAAATGCCCTTGCAAGGCTGCGATGGTCAGCCCGCCAGCGCAGGCGCCCATCAGGTTGACCTCGCGGGCGCCGGTGATTGCCCGGCACACGTTCATCGCTTCCTCCACCGCTTCGACGTAGGTCGAAAGACCCCACTCGCGATGGCGTACATCGGGGTTGCGCCAACTGATCATGAAAGTCTGCAAGCCGTTCTTCAGCGCGTACTGGACGAAGCTGTTGTGTGGGCTCAGGTCGAATATGTAGTACTTGTTGATTTGCGGCGGCACCACCAGCAGTGGCTTGGCGTACTGCTTTTCACTCATCGGCTTGTACTGGATCAGCTCCAGCAATTCGTTGCGAAACACCACTGAGCCGGTGGTGGTGGCAACGGTCTTGCCGACTTCGAAAGCCTGGCGGGTGACCTGGCGTGGCAAGCCATCGTTGTGCAGCAGGTCATCGAACAGATGACTGAGGCCGCGCACCAGACTGTTGCCGCCGGAGTTGAACAGCTCCTTGATCGCCAGCGGGTTAAGCAAGGTGTTGGACGGCGCCACGGCGTCGTTGAGCAGGGTGAAGGCAAAGTGAGCACGGGCGCGGTCGTCCGGGTTCATGTTGCTGTCATCGATCCAGCTCTTGACCTGTTTCTGCCAGGCCAGATACGCCTGCAGGCTGCGCCGGTAAAACGGATTGAGGCTCCATGCCGGGTCGGCGAAGCGGGTGTCCTGCGGATTGGTCGGGTGCAGGGTTTCGCCAAGCAGCACGCGGCCCAATTGGCCGCCAAGTTTCAAGGCGTGCTTCGCACTGTGAACCGGGTTGCGCAGACCGTGGACGGCGACACTGCGCAGCGTCGAAATCAGATCGCGGCCACGCAGGCCGGTGATCGCACTTTGTGCGTTGATGAACACGGCGGGGCTGGGCACTACGCCCGTCGCTGGTTTGTCGCGCATGACTCAACACTCCTTCGTCTTCAGGCCAAAAACAAACTCACCGAACCAGAACACCATAGACGCTGTTGCGGGTTGCTGCCTGCGCGGCGTCCTGCCGCGCACTTTGTAGAAAGTCCTGCATAAAGCCTGCCGCCGCGGTCAACCGCCCAGCGGGGTCGGATGCGGATGCATCACCGCGCGTTGACGCTCCTCCTGGAGGAATTTCATGATGATCGGCGCCACTGCTTCGGCGCGGGTAATCAGGAACAGATGACCGTCGTCGATGATGTGCAACTGCGCATTGGGAATGCGCCAGGCGAGCATGCGCATGTTGATCAGCGGGATCAGCGGATCGTCGTCACCGGCCAGCACCAGCGTCGGTTGATGGATCTTGTGCAGCCAGTGAATGCTGGTCCAGCCGAGGCCTGCAAACAGTTGCCAGTAGTAACCGAGCTTGCCCGCCGAACGCACTTTCGCCGCATGGCTGGCGGCCAGCGTCGGATCACGGCGGAACGAGCCGCCGTAGATCAATGGCGCGATGCGGATGACATGGGATGGCTGGATGTAGCGCCGGGGACTGGCCATCATCCACAGCACTTTCGGTTTGCCCGGCACCATCACCGCACCGGCAGCGGTTGCCGCCAGCACCAGTTTCTTGCAGCGCTCGGGGTAGTCGTAGGCGAATTGCTGCGCCAGTGCGCCGCCCCACGACACGCCGATGACGTTGACCTGGCCGTAGTCGAGGTAATCAAGCATCCGCGAGGTCAGCTTGGCCAGTCCGGGAAAGCGATACGGCCGGTTCGGCGTCGAGGAACCGCCGACACCGGGTACGTCGAATGCGATCACTTCCAGATCCGGGTCCAGCGCCGCGACGAACGGAAACACCAGCTCCAGGTTGGCGCCGATGCCGTTGAAAATCAGCAAGGGCGTCAAGTGAGGCTTGCCGGGGCGTACTGCCGTGCGAAGGGTCTGGCCATCCAGGTCGACGGTACGGAATATGAACGGTTGCGGCATGCGTCAGGCCCTGTGGATTAATCATCCCCGATCCCTGTAGGAGTGAGCCTGCTCGCGATAGCGGACGTTCAGTCAACAGATTCGTTGAATTTGACGCCGTCATCGCGAGCAGGCTCACTCCTACAGATGGAGTCGAGTGGTGTCAGTTACCGCTCGTGAACGTAGGTGCCCGGCGAGGCTTCACCGGCCGGATGCGCCTTGTTGCCCAGTTTCAGCGGGGCTTTTTTCAGGTTGCCCGAGCGCTCGGCCTGCCACGCCTGCCAGTACAGCCACCAGGAATCGGTGTGCTTGGTCGAGTTCTCTTGCCAGTCATCGGCATTGGCCGCCATCTCTTCGCCAGTCATGTAACGCGATTTCGGGTTGCCCGGCGGGTTCAGAATGCTCTGGATATGGCCGCTGCTCGACAACACGAACTCGACCTTGCCACCAAACAGCTGCGCCGACTTGTAGCAGGACTTCCACGGGGTGATGTGGTCGTTGGTGCCAGCCAGCGAGAAGATGTCGGCCGTGACCTGCTTGAGGTCGATCGGTGTACCGCACACTTCCAGTGCATTGGGGCGAATCAGTGGGTTGTTTTTGAACATTTCGATCAGGTCGCCGTGGAACGCGGCCGGCAACCGTGTGGTGTCGTTGTTCCAGAACAGGATGTCGAACACCGGCGGCTCGTTGCCGAGCAGGTAGTTGTTGACCCAGTAGTTCCAGATCAGGTCGTTCGGACGCATCCACGCGAAGACCTTGGCCATGTCTTTGCCTTCGAGCACGCCGGCCTGATACGAATGGCGCTTGGCGGTCTCCAGGGTCTGCTCGTCGACGAACAGGGCGACGTCGCTGTCCAGTGTGGTGTCGAGGACGCTGACCAGCAGCGTGAGGGCGTTGACCTTCTTCTCGCCGATCGCCGCGTAGTGGCCGAGCAGGGCGGTGCAGGTGATGCCACCGGAGCAGGCGCCGAGCATGTTCACATCTTTGCTGCCGGTGATGGCGGTGACCACATCGACCGCTTCCTTCAGCGCATCAATGTAGGTCGACAGGCCCCACTCGCGTTGCGCCTTGGTCGGGTTGCGCCAACTGACGATGAAGGTCTGCACGTTGTTGCGCAGGCAGAAGCGCGCCAGGCTCTTGTCCGGGCTGAGGTCGAAAACGTAGAACTTGTTGATCTGCGGCGGCACCACCAGCAATGGACGCTCGTGGACTTGCTCGGTGATCGGCTTGTACTGGATCAGTTCCAGCACGTCGTTGCGGAACACCACCGCGCCTTCGGTGACACCGAGGCTCTTGCCGACCTCGAACGCGCCCATGTTGACCTGGCTCGGCATGCCGCCGTTGTGGACCAGATCCTTGGCCAGATGCGAGAGGCCATCGAGCAGGCTCTTGCCACCGGTTTCGAAGAAGCGTTTGACCGCAGCAGGGTTGGCCGCCGTGTTGGTCGGGGCCATGGCTTCGGTCATCAGGTTGATCACGAAGTGGCCGCGCGCGATGTCTTTGGGTGACAGGCTGCTGTCATCGATCCAGGAATGGAGTTCCTTGCGCCATGCCAGGTAAGTTTGCAGATAACGTTTGTACAGCGGGTTTTGACTCCACGCCGGATCGGCAAAGCGACGGTCATCGCCGGCCGGTTGCAGTTCGGATTTGCCGAACAACACGTTCTTCAGTTCGAGGCCGAAATGGGTGACGTGTTTGACACTATGGATCGGTTGTTTGATGGCCTGTTTCAGCACCATACGAGCAGAGGCCAGCAGATCCTTTCCGCGTAGCCCAACGACGGGATTAAGCCCCAGGGTGTTTTCCGAGGCTTGGTACTTCAGGTCATCGTTATTCTTGTTACTCATCTACGACGCTCCATTGTCCTGAGACGAGTACCCGGTTTTCTGCTGTGCAGTTCCACAGCCAATGCCAGGTACTACTGCTCGGGTGACCGTTAATTCTGCATAGCTGCTTTACAGTCGTAGAGCACTGCAGGGAACTTGCCAGCTCCATTGGTTACCCGAGTTTAATTTTTTTCGCAAGCAGGCCGATCCTCGGCCACACAGCGGAGCATTCAAACAGATGAATTTAGAAAATGCCCTCTAATGAGCGCAAGGCTCGGGCTAGAGCATCAGCTTGACAATCGACTCGTCCGGGTCGCGGGTTTTTCCGGCGGCTTTGAGCTCGGCCAGATAATCGGCCCAGAGTGCGTCATAACGTCGCCCCAGCTCGTAGAGATAATCCCAGGTGAACAAGCCGCTGTCGTGACCGTCGTCGAAGGTCAGTTTCAGTGCGTAGTGACCGGCCGGTTCCAGCTTGCTCAGACCAACGTTGAGCTTGCCGAATTGCAGGATCGGTTTGCCGTGGCCCTGGACCTCGGCGGAGGGGGAATGCACGCGCAGAAATTCGGCGGGCAGGGTGTATTCCTCGCCGGACGCGTAGGTGAGCGTCAGGGTTTTCGAGGCTTTGTGCAGTTTGATTTCTTTGGGGATCATGATCAGGTATCCGTCTAGTGCGGAACCTTGTGGGAGCGAGCCTGCTCGCGAATGCGGTGGTTCAGTCAACACAGGGTTGAATGTACTGCCGTCCTCGCGAGCAGGCTCGCTCCCACAGTTCCATTACATCTGTAAGAGTGGCTTACAGGATATAACGGGACAGGTCTTCGTTCTGCGCCAATTCACCGAGGTGACTGTTGACGTACTCGGCGTCGATCAGGATCGGCTTCTCGTCGTGCGTGCTGGCCATATCACCGGCGCTGAACGACACCTCTTCGAGCAGACGCTCAAGCAGGGTGTGCAGACGACGGGCACCGATGTTCTCGGTCTTCTCGTTGACCTGCCAGGCGATCTCGGCAATGCGCTTGATACCTTCAGGCTGGAACTGGATGTTCAGGCCTTCGGTTTTCAGCAGTGCGCAGTATTGCTCGGTGAGTGAGGCGTGCGGTTCGCTGAGGATGCGCTCGAAGTCTTCCGGGGTCAGCGCCTTGAGTTCGACGCGGATCGGCAGACGACCTTGCAGTTCCGGCACCAGATCGCTTGGCTTGCTCAGGTGGAACGCGCCGGAAGCGATGAACAGGATGTGGTCGGTCTTGACCATGCCCAGTTTGGTGTTGACGGTGCAGCCTTCGATCAGCGGCAGCAGGTCGCGCTGAACGCCTTCACGGGACACATCGGCGCCACCGACGTTACCGCGCTTGGCGACTTTGTCGATCTCGTCGATGAACACGATGCCGTGCTGTTCAACCGCTTCCAGCGCCTTGGCCTTCAGCTCTTCTTCATTGACCAGACGCCCGGCTTCTTCGTCGCGCACCAGCTTCAGCGCTTCTTTGACCTTGAGCTTGCGGGACTTCTTCTTGCCCTTGCCCATGTTGGCAAACAGGCTTTGCAACTGGTTGGTCATCTCTTCCATGCCTGGCGGCGTGGCGATTTCGATGCCGGACACTTCGGCGACTTCGATTTCGATTTCCTTGTCGTCCAGCTGACCTTCGCGCAGGCGCTTGCGGAACAGCTGACGGGTGTTGGAATCCGAGCTTGGAGCTTCTTCGTTGCTGAAGCCCATGCGTGCCGGCGGCAGCAGCGCGTCGAGGATACGGTCCTCGGCGGCGTCTTCGGCGCGGTGGCGCACGCGGGTCATTTCCTGCTCGCGCAGCATCTTGATCGCCGCGTCGGCCAGATCACGGATGATCGATTCGACGTCACGACCGACGTAACCGACTTCGGTGAACTTGGTCGCTTCGACTTTGATGAACGGCGCGTTGGCCAGTTTTGCCAGGCGACGGGCGATCTCGGTTTTACCGACACCGGTCGGGCCGATCATCAGGATGTTCTTCGGGGTCACTTCAAC
>NZ_JBIUWQ010000041.1:0-57178 GCF_044743525.1 Pseudomonas sp. NPDC087598
ATTCAGTTGTTAAAGAGCGGTTGGTTAAGATCTTTCGTCTCAACCGAGGCGCGCATTCTACAGCAGCCTCATTTGCTGTCAAGTGATTATTTTCATTCAAATCAATCACTTGCGCTAACCAGTTTCAAAGTCCTCGTCAGCGGGAGGCGAATAATACAGGACTGGAATCCGTGGTCAACCCCTCTTCTGAAAATTCTTTTGCGCACCGGGAAGCGCCCTCCGAATACAGCGCTTTTCGAGCCGACGTTATATAGAAGGCGCTCAGTGTAATCATGGCCAACCGTCACAATCCTGTTACCTCCGCCTGTTAACGTCGCGCTCCCCGACCTCAACCCAAGCGCCACACGACTAGAAGGAACCGCCCGAGTTGTTCCCGCCCCTGCCCCGCCAGAAAATCATCCTCCGCTCCGAAGGTCTACGCAGCGACGACTTCGGCGCCCTCTTCTCGAAAATGTTTGGCAATCGCTATAGCGACACACCGCCCCCGCCGTCAAACATCATCATCGGCGGCGTCTATGGTCGGCATGAAGGTGTCAGCTTCCGCCGCATGCATTACTACGGCGACTTCTCGGTGTCCTTCCCCGACCCGCAAGACGAAATCACCTTCGTCATCCCCACCGCCGGCAAAGTCGTTTTCAACCACAGCAGCGAATCCGTCGGCGCCGCGCAAATCGGCCTGGCCATCGACAAAGCCGAAATCCGCTCAATGCACTTTCTCGACAATCATGCCCAGCACGGAATTTCGATCAATCGCAATCAACTCACCGAGCGGTTGTCGACTTTATTAGGCAAACCGATTCTGCAAAAGATCGCCTTCGAGCCGGTGGTGGATCTGAACACCGCAGCATTCCAGGGGATCAAGGCATTGATCGATCTGGCGACGGGCAGCGAGTTCGATCTGCTGATCAACACCGGCACACTCATGCCGTCACGGCTGCGCGAGATGCTGATCGATGCGGTGCTGGAAGCGTGGCCGCACAATTTCACTGAAGCGCTGCGCCGTCCAGCGCCTCTGATTGCGCCACGGCATGTGAAGTTGGCGGTGGAATTCATTCAGGCACATCCGGAGCAGTTGGTCGGTGGCGTGGAGTTGGCGCGTTTGAGCAATGTCAGTCAGCGGGCGCTTCAGGAAGGGTTTCGGCGGTTTGTCGGGACGTCGATTGTGGCGTATCAGCGCCAAGTGAGGTTGCAGCGGGCTTATGAAGCGCTGGCGCAACGGCATGCGAACTCGGTGACTGAGGTGGCGTTGCAGTTTGGCTTCAGCAATGTCGGGCGGTTTTGCCAGTACTTTCAAAATGCTTTTGGCGTCAGCCCGGCAGACTTGAGATCCCGCTCGGGACGCTAGGCACTCGGCCGCCAAACCAGGGCGGCCGGAGTCCATGACATTTAGAACGAATAACTGGCCTTGAGGCTACCGGCGAATCCGTGACTGTCGCCACCACCGCTGGCCCCCACTTCCGCGCCCACGCTGACTGGGCCAAGGCTGGCCATGAGGTTCACACCGCCACTGAACTGATCGCGGTTGTCGAAAGCAGCGCGTTGTTCGATATCCAGTCCCAACAAGTGACCTTCGCTGTCGACCTGATGATCGCCGAGCACATGTTCGTAACCCACGTGCACCCCCGGCACCAACTGCCAATTGCCCACGGGCATCGGCGCGAAGGACACGTCGAGATTGGCCACCGCACTGCGACGGGTTTGCGTGTTGTCATCGACATCCAGAGAAAGCTCGCTGCCCTTCTCCTTGAAGCCGGCAAGATCGAGATGGCTGACGCGCACCCCGAGACTCGGTTCCAGCGTTATCCCATTCACCGGTACGCGGTAGCCCAGTGCCAATGTTGCTCCTGCGAGATTGCCGTGGGTGTCGCCCTTGGCTGAGCCGAGGCCACCACCGAGGTCGCGTTTGCTGTCGTAGTCGATGTAACCGGCGCTGGCGTTGGCATCTATATAGAAGCCGCGCTCCAGACTGGCGAAGCCGTAACGGGCGCCGATGTTGAAAAAGGCGAAATCAGTATCCGCTTCGCCACCCGCCCCTCCTACCGAGCCTTTGCTGTAACCGAAGCCACCGCGGGCGCTGAGTTGTTCGCTGAAGCGCTGGGTGATGCCGACCATCAGGCCTTGGCTGTGCTCGTTGCTGCTATCCGCGTGCGCGGAACCGTCGGTGCCCAAATAGCCGGCGAGCGCGGTCGTCCACAAACGATATTGGCCGACTTTCAGATCGGTGCCGCTGGCGAACGGGGCGGCAGCCTGTTCGATCAGCGCGTTCTGGCGCAGCAGGTAGCTGGCCGCATCGGCGTGAACCTGGCCGCCAACCGTGGACTCGACACCGCCGAGAGTACCGACGTCGATGGCCGACTGCAGATAATAGTTGTAGGCACTGTAGGTGCCGGACAGGTTGCTGTTCTGCAACTCTCGCAACAACTCGGCACCTGCGGCCGCATTGCCGATCAGCCCTGCCTGCCCGGGCAGGCTGTTGTATTCGACCAGTTTGCCGCGCAGGACATAGATCGTTTCCTGCGACAGCCCCAGACCTTGCTTGAGGTAGTTGTCCATGCTGCCGTATTGCGCGGTGACCTCATCGAGACCGGCCTGCAAATAGCTGGCTTCCACACCGAGCAGTGGCGCGTAGATGGCGGCCATGCTTGGCGGCAGAGCCTTGAGGGTCGCGGCGACGCGAGCGGCCGTGTAGTCGTTGGTCGCCAGGTAGTTGGCCATGATCGTCGCGTTGTCGAGCCCGGCGATGCTCTGCAATACCGCAGCGGTCCAGCCAGTGCGGTCCTTGCCGGCCGTGCAATGGAACAGTTGGGCGCCGTCGACACTGGCCAGTTCATTGAACAGTTTGCCGAATTGACCGCGCATCCCCGCGTCGCTGACGAACGCGCGGTTGGTCTGTTCCATCATGGCGATCGCGTCGGCGGCGCTTTTGAATGAGACGGTGGTGATATTCGATCCGGAGGTGGTGCTGCCGATAATGTCGATGTTTTCGTAGGTCGCGCCGCTGAGCATCGTGTCCGGTGTGCCGGCGATTTCGCTGGGGGTGCGCAGGTCGTAAACGGCTTTGATGCCAAGGCTGTTGAGTGTCGCGAGATCCGCCGCCGACGGTGTCAACGCATTCGAACGGTAGAACACGCCACTGCGCATCGTGCCGTCATGGGCCGTGGAGTACGCGGTGGTGAGGCCGGCGATATCACGGAAGTTGTCGATGCTTTTCAGGCGCGGCGTATCGAGAGCAACAGACTCGGCGGCGTGGGCAGCGGCGATGGACAGACTCAGAACGGACAGCGAACACAGAAGACGTTGGAACACAGTGCAGCCTCATGGAATAAGCGTTGGGCTGGCTACTATCTGCAATGAAGTGATACCGAATATGACAGATTGACGCTGGATCGAAATGGCAGCGCGATTGGGCCGTGGTGAGCGTGTTTCGGCCATATCGATACCTTTTAAAGATTTCCCATATGGAGAAGCGGCCTTTTTTCGCCTGTACGATCAGCGCACAGGGCAATTGCTGGGTGAAAGTGAAATTTATGATCTGGTTTTTGATGGCGGGCCTTTGAGCTGGGGTTTCAGAGAGTTGCCCCGGGTCTCGGCCGCCATGATCGACATCGGCCCGAATGCACCTGACTGCATAGGGGATGAGCCGGGCCAACATTGATTACTGAGCTGGCGGAGTTTTGCTTGCGAAGGTGGTGCGCTCCCTTCGCGAGCAAGATTGCTCCTATAGGGGACAGGATTTAGCCTTCTACCCGAATCTGCGTGATGCCAACCTGCTCGGCCTGCGCCAGGATTTCTTGCGGCGTCGAATCTGCCGTGGGCATGAGCAGACTGTTTTCCGCATCGCCATAATGCAATTCCAGAAGATGCATTGCGGCCTCGTGATCGGCGAGTTGTGGCTGTTTGAGTTCGAATGAATGGTTACGAGGCTCGCCGTTGAACAGGTATTCCAGAAGATAGGTGTGCATGGTGTCATCCGCGTTGGAAGAAGAAGTACTGACTATCCTGACTAACCAGTCAGCTCTTGGTTCAACATCATTGCGAACAGGACATGCGCCAATAAATGTCATCGCTCGATCCAAACTTTTCGCGCCACGGGGCGTCCTTTGTTTACACCCCCGTTAAGCTGATCACAGCTAAGGACTGGCAATGACCTTCTTCATTTTCCTTCTGGCCTGCGCGGCTGCGGCGAGCACCGGCATCATTTTCAAGCCGGGCCAATGGTACGAATCACTGGCCAAACCCGGCTTCACCCCACCCAACTGGGCGTTTCCCGTGGCCTGGACGGTGATCTATCTGTTGCTGGCCTGGGCTGGCTATCGTTTAAGCCTGATCCCGGGGAGCCAGACGGTGCTGGCTTTATGGGCCGCACAGATCGCGCTGAATACTTTGTGGACGCCGGTGTTCTTCGGTGCGCATCACATCGTTGCCGGCATGGTAATCCTGACGCTGCTCTGGTTGGTGGTCGCGGCGATGGTGGTGATGGCCGTGCAGCTTGATTTGATCACTGGCTTGATTTTGTTCCCGTATCTGGCGTGGCTGTGTGTTGCTGCGGCATTGAATTTTTCCATCCTGATCAAGAATCGCTGATGCCCCACTCCCTCCGAAAAGCACCCTGGCCCGAAGGCGAGCGCGAATTGGCGCAAGTGCGCGATTTCAACAACAAGCTCGGATGGATGCCGCGCTTTAAAATCCGCAATCGCGTGGTACCACGCATGATTCAAATGTTGCTCCGTGCCAGTCAGCTGGTTGGCGCGGACAAGTTACACAAGCATGGCCTCAAGGCTGAGCGAAAGAGGATTGATAGCGGTGGCGCGGCAGTGCGGATCATTCGCCCAAAAGGCCAATCCGAAGGCGTGGTGCTGGATTTCCACGGCGGCGGCTGGGTGATCGGCAATGCGCAGATGAATGACAACTTCAACATCGCCATCGTCAATACGTGCAACGTGACGGTCGTCTCGGTGGATTATCGCCTGGCGGTATCGACGCCCATCGAGGGCGTGATGGATGACTGCGTGGCAGCCGCTCGCTGGCTGCTCAGCGAGAACGAGTTTGCCGGTCTGCCGGTGATCATCGTTGGTGAATCGGCCGGCGCTCATCTCGCGGCGGCGACGCTTTTGGCGCTGAAAAACTTACCCGGCTTACTGCAACGGGTGAACGGCGCGTTGCTATATTACGGCGTCTACGACATGACCGGAACGCCGAGCGTACGCGAAGCACCGCCAGAAACCCTGCTACTCGACGGACCCGGCATGGTTGAAGCACTGCGCAAACTCACGCCGGAACTGAATGACGAGCAGCGTCGGCAACCGCCGCTGTCACCGCTGTACGGCGACTTCAGCGGCTTTCCGCCAGCCCTGATGTTTGCCGGCGAGCTGGATCCGCTGCGCGACGACACCCTCGATATCGCTGAGCGCTGGATGAAATCAGCGCCCGTGGAGGTGTACCTGTTGCCCTCTTCCCCACACGGTTTCATCCATTTTCCGACAGCCATCGCCGAAAGCGTACTGGCTTACAGTCGTGAGTGGATTTCGGCTCGGGTCGAAACGCAAGCATCGATCACTCGTTCAAATCCTTGATCAGATTCGCCGCGCCTTTGCCTCACATCTTCAACCACAGATGAAGGCAATGGCTCTGCATACCTGCGCAGTCAGTTCATCGCGGGTTTTGCCAGCCCGTGCGCGAATCGAAATGCTGTGCAGCAGCGATGACGCAAGCACCGCCAATGCCCCGGCGTCGACATCCGTTGGCAACTCACCGGAATCAACAGCCCTGCGCAGACGCGCTTCCAGGTCGGCGTCGAGTTGGCTCAGTCGCCGGGAAAGCACCTCACGAATTTCCGGATCCTCTACAGCCTCGGTGGTCGCCGTGCCGATGGCGAAGCAGCCCCGAGGCTGTCCGTCGCCCGAGAAATAAATCGCCAGTTGCCCTTCATAAAAACCGCTGAGTGCCTGCTTCAACGTCAGGCTGCTATCGGCCAGCGCCGCCTGCATGGCGGCGTGCGCGGTTTCCCAATATTGATCGAGTGCCTTGATGTACAGCGCGTGCTTGTCGCCGAACGCGGCGTACAGGCTGGGCCGATTCATCCCCGCCGCCGTGGCAATGCTGTCGAGCGATGCGCCGGAATACCCGGTATTCCAGAACACCCCGAGCGCCTGCTGTAGCGCTGTTTGCGGGTCATAGGCGCGAGGACGGCCACGGCCTTTTCCTTCTGTCGATTTATTTTGTGCCATGTCGTACAAATTCCTTGCATGGAGTAAGCGTCGCTCATATTCTTACACCATCGCACAAAATTAAGGAATCAGAAATTCCTTGATCGGCAGCTTTGTTGTAACGCAGCTGGAATCGGCTGGGATTACGACGAAACAGCGGTACGGAGCGATCCTCCCCCACCGCGCACGGATTTGATTTCTCACAGCAATTAATCACGTCGCGGCCGCGGGCAGTTGCCCGGGTTGGCCCGATTTCCCGAATCAGGGTCCAGCACATTGGAACAACAGATCATGACCAAGCCCTTTGATCTCACCGCAGAACAGGCCAGCGCACAGCCCATCGCGGCGAAAAAACCACTCAAGCAAACGCTGCGTCCGCTGTTGATGGCTGGCGTACCCGCTCTGTTCGCCGTCATCAGTTACAGCAAGTACGTGGCGAACGAGCCATTCGTAGCCACCGATAACGCCTACGCCCGCGTCGCCAAAGCTGCGGTCAATGCGCGGGTTTCCGGGCAAGTGATCGAGATCGCCGTTGACGACAACCAGCGGGTGCACAAGGGTCAGGTGCTGTTTCGTCTCGATCCCCAACCGCTGCAGATCGCCGTTGAGCGCGCCGAAGCGCAACTGGGCAACGCTCGCCTGCGCATCGACGGCCTCAAGGCCAGTTATCGCCAGCAACAGGCCGAGTTGCAATCGGCCAGGGCGTCGGCGGATTACGATCAGAAAGAGTTCGCCCGCAAGAAAGCGCTGATCGCCACCGATTTCGTCTCCCGCGCAAACTATGAGCGTGCCGAAACCGATGTGAAAATCTCGCGCCAACGGATTGCCGCCATCGAGCAACAGATCGCCAGTACCGTCGTCGCCCTCAATGGCGATCCGGACATCGCCATCGACCGTCACCCGACCGTGCGCGAAGCCAAGGCCCAACTCGACCAGGCGCAGCTTTATCTTTCTTACGCCACAGTCACTGCACCCGCCGACGGCATCGTCGCCAAGGTCGACGATCTGCAGGTCGGCAACTACCTCAACAATGGTGGCGCGGCGTTCGCGTTGATTGCCGACCACGATATTTGGGTCGAGGCCAACTTCCGTGAAACCCAACTTACCCATATGCGCCCCGGCCAAACGGCGACGATCACCCTCGATACCTACCCGGATCGTCCGTTCAAAGCCCACGTAACCAGCATCAGCCCTGGCGCCGGTGCTGACTTCGCCCTGCTGCCGCCAGAGAACGCGACGGGTAATTGGGTGAAGGTCGTGCAGCGGGTCCCGGTGCGCCTCGAACTTGACGATGCCGACCCGGCCCTGCCGTTGTTTTCCGGCACGAGCGCGACGGTCGAAGTGGATACCGGGCACCGCACCCCATGGTGGTATCCGCTCAAGTCGTTGTTGTCCGCAGGTCGCTCGTGATGAACGCCCACACGACAACCGCCGAGATGCGTTTGCTGAGATTTGTCGCGCTGCTGGCGACCTATCTGCAATCGGTCAATCTGCCGTTGCCGAATGCGGCCTTGCGCTCGATTCAAGGCAGCCTGTCGATGACCGACGACCAGGCCGGGTGGATTTTCACGTCCTATCTGGCCGCCAGCGCAATCACTTTGCCGGTGGCGCAGTGGCTCGCCGCGAGCTTCGGTTTAAAGCGGGTTTATCAGCTGGCGCTAGTGGCGTTCGCCCTCGGCCTGTGGCTCGGCACCCTGGCTGACACGCCGCTGGAGTTCATCAGTGTGCGCATTATGCAAGGCCTGGCGAGTGGCGTGATTGCGCCGCTGTCGATGGCCATTGCCCTTGAAACCCTGCCTGCTGAACGGCGACCGGCGTTCGCGCCGAAATGGACGGCGCTGGTACTGTTCGGCATCGTCAGCGGGCCCGGCATCGGTGGCTGGATCTGTGAACACTTCGACTGGCGGCCGATGTTTTACGTCAGCCTGCCGCTGACTGCCTACATCTTCCTGGTGGTGACGCTACTGCTCACCGAGAAGAAAGCCGAACAGCGTCCACCGTTCGACTTCTTCGGCCTCGGCACTTTCACCCTCGGCATGATCGCGCTGCAAATGCTCCTTGATCGTGGCGAACGTCTGGACTGGTTCGACTCGCCGGAAATCTGGCTCGAGGCCACGGCGTGCGCGCTCGGGCTGTACCTGTTCATCGTGCATCGGTGGACCGCCAAGGTGCATTTCCTCAGCAAGGGTTTGCTCGCCGACCGTAATTTCGTGCTGTCGACGGTGATGTTCTTCGCCCTCGGTTTCGTGCTGTTGTCGACCATGGCGCTGACCTCACCGATGCTCGACGAAATCCTCGGCTACCCACCGGACACCACTGGTTTCCTGACCATCCCCCGTGGCATCGGATTGGTCGGCACGTTCCTGCTGATGGGCCGTGCGCCTGCGTGGATCGACAACCGCGCCTTCATCGCCGCCGGCATCGCGCTGGTGGTGTACGCCAATTGGCTGATGCTCGGCTACTCGCCGTTGATGGACTGGACGCCCGTGGCGGTGACCGGGTTCATCCAGGGTGTCGGCCTCGGCATCTTGATGCCGGCGCTGAGCAAAGCGGCGTTCGGCACCCTCGAGGCAAAACTGCGTCCGGAAGCCACCGGGATCTTCAACCTGATGCGCGTCTATGGCAGCACCCTCGGCGTAGCCGTTGTGCAGATCTACTTCTTCAACAACACCCAGGCGATGCACGTGGCGCTGGCCAGCCAACTGACGCCTTACCGAGTGCCGCTGCCGACCTCGCTGCCGGCGCTTGAAAACCTCAACCACCTGGTGACCCATCAAGCGGCGTTCATTGCGGTGATGGGCCAATTCAAGATCCTGATGATGGCGATGCTCGTGGTGAGCCCGCTGGTGTTGTTTCTGCGCAAACCTGTGGAGTCTGGAAAATGAACACCTCTATGTGCTTCACCCGCTGTGCAATCCCGAGCACGCTCAGTGCGCTGGCGATGGTGGTCATGCTCAGCGCCTGCAGCGTCGGCCCCGAGTTTCAGCGACCCGCCGCGAGTTCATCGCAGCATTACGATCAACAGGCCGAACGACAGTCTGCCGATCAGCGCTTCGCCATGGGCCAACGCATTAACGGTAACTGGTGGACTGCCCTGCGCTCACCGAAACTTGATCAGGTGATGCACCGCGCCATCGACGGCAACCTCGAACTGGTGGCGGCCGATGCGACGATTCGCAGTGCTGCGGCATCTGTTTCGGCGGCAGAAGGTGCGCTGTATCCGCAAGTGGATTTCGGCGCGACGGCCGGACGACAACGCAGCCACAACCAACCGGAACCGAGCATCGCGAATGTTTACGCGATCGGGCCACGGGTGGCGTTCGATCTGGATGCGTTCGGCGGCAACCAACGCATAGTTGAAGGCCAGCAGGCGCTGACCGATTTGCAGAAACATCGCTACGAAGCGGCGTACCTCACGCTGACCGGTGACGTTGCGCGCCAGGCATTACTGCTCGCCTCGGCCAACGCACAGATCGAGGCCGTGCAGACGCTGTTGCGCAACGATGCGAAAAATCTCGATCTGGTCCAGCGCGCGCAGCAGAGCGGCACCACCACCCGCATCGACGTCGCACTGGCCGAAACGCGCCTTGCACAGGATCGCACCCTGTTGCCGCCGCTCGCCCAGCAACGCGATGCGGCGCGGCATGCGCTGTCGATCCTCGCCGGCAAAGGCCCGGCAGACTGGGTCGCGCCAGACTTCAGCCTGGACGACTTCGCCCTGCCGTCGAGCATTCCGGTGAGCCTGCCCTCGGAAATGGCCCGCAGCCGCCCGGATATCCTTCAAGCGGAATCCGAACTGCACATGGCCAGCGCGGCAGTCGGCGTGGCGACGGCCAATCTCTACCCGCGTGTCGAACTTTCCGCCTCGCTGGTGCAAGCCGCCTCCGGCAATGGTGGCGCAGCACTGTGGGGATTCGCCGCCGGGCTGAGCGCACCGATCTTCAATGGCGGCACCCTCAAAGCCGAACGTCAGGCAGCAGTTGAAGGCTACAACGCGTCGCTCGCCCGCTATCAACAAACCGTCATCGCGTCGTTTGGCCAGATCGCCGACAGCCTGCAAGCGATCAAACACGGCACCGAACAAAACCTCGCGCAGGACGATGCCTTGCGCGCCGCCGACAGCAGCTTCCGCTTGAACCAACAGGCTTATGCCCAAGGTGAAAACAGTGTTCTGCAAGTGCTCGAAGCTGAACGCGCCTACGAGCAGGCGCTGCTCGGACAAATCCGCGTGAAGACTGCGCGCTATCTCGACACGGTGCAGCTGTTCGTCGCGCTCGGCGGCAATGTCGTCGGTGTCCTGGAGCAAAAACTCGCCACGCGCGAACACCCCGATCAACAACCGCTGTAATGATCGAACCTGGAGAAAAATCATGACCTACGAAGCCTTTCACGATGAACTTCGCGACACCCGCTGGCCGCTGAACAATGGCGCAGGCTCGATGCCCGCCGTGGGGTTCGGCACACTGTTCCGCGATTTGAGCACCACCACTGACGCAGTCAAATGCGCGCTTGAAGTCGGCTTTCGCCACTTCGATTGTGCCGAACGCTATCGCAACGAAGAGCAGATCGGCGTGGCGTTCCAACAGGTTTTCGCGGCCGGCAACATTCGCCGCGAAGACGTGTTTATCACCACCAAACTGTGGAACACCAACCACCGCCCCGATCGGGTCAAACCGGCATTCGAAGCAAGCTGCCAGCGGTTGCAGACCGATTACATCGACTGCTACCTGATCCACACGCCGTTCGCGTTCAAAGCAGGAGACGACCAGGACCCACGCGACCCGTTCGGCCACGTCATCTACGATGGCGAGACCAAGCTGATCGACACTTGGCGCGCACTCGAAAGCCTGGTGGATGAAGGCCGTTGCCGGTCCATTGGCCTCTCGGACATCACCCTTGATGCGCTGAAGGCGATCGTTGCCGAGGCGCGGATCAAACCCGCCGTGGTGCAAATCGAATCGCATCCGTACCTGCCGGAATGGGAAATGCTCGATTTCTGCAAACAGCACGGCATCATCGTTCTGGCATTCGCGCCTTTGGGGCATGGCATGCAACCGAACGTACTGGAAGATGCGGTGCTCAGCGGGATCGCCCGGCATGTGCAGAAAACCCCGGCGCAAGTGGCATTGGCCTGGGCAGTGCAACGTGGCACAGCGTTTTTGACGACGTCAGCGACGCCGGGACGTATTCAGGAAAACTTTGATATCGCGACGCTGCCGCAACGGGCGATGCACGAGATCAAGGAAGAGATTACGACGCGGATTCGCTTCAACTCGGTCGTGGAGACTGGTGTACCGGGTTTCATTGCGCGGCAAAAATGACCTGCAACCAAGCGGCCTCTTGCGAGGCCGTCTTTTATACTCTCCCCTCTTATTGATCGAGACGAAAACGATGGACGTGTTCCAAAGCATGCGTTTTTTCATCGCCGTCGCGCAAAGTGGCAGCTTTACCGCGGCCGCCGAACTGCTCGACACCACCACGACCAACGTCTCCAAAAGCGTTTCAGCCCTCGAAGCCCGCCTCCATACCCGTTTGATCAACCGCACCACACGCCGCCTCGCCCTCACCGAAGCCGGCGCGCGCTACCTGCAACGCTGCGAAAAAATCCTCGATGATGTGCGCGAGGCCGACGATGAAGCCGGCACCGCCCAGTCCCTGCCCGCCGGCCGTTTGAAAATCCACGCCATGTCAGCCATCGGCAACCACTACGTCATCGACGCCATCGCTCGCTACCGCGAGATTCACCCCGGTGTGATGTTCGACCTGACGCTGACCAATCGCCTGCCGGACTTGCTCGAGGAAGGCTATGACATGTCCATCGTGCTGGCCCGCGACTTGCCCGATTCCGGCTTCGTCGCGCAGCGCCTCGGCATCACCTACAGCATTCTTTGCGCCGCGCCGGGCTACCTGGAAAAACACGGAGTGCCCGAGTCGCCGCATAGCCTCGGCGCGCATGAGTGCCTGCGCATCGTCAACACGGTGATGCCGGTGGAGAACTGGACGTTCGAAGGCCCGCAAGGCATGGAAACCATCACCATCCCTGTGTCGCCGTTGCACATCAATACCGCTGACGGCATGAGCATCGCGATCAAGAAAGGCATGGGCATCGGCATTCAGCCGATCGCATCGGCCGTGGATGGCCTGAGAGCGGGAGCGTTGGTGAGGGTATTGCCGGAGTATCGGCTGGAGGAGTTGAACCTGTTCGCGATCTATCCGTCGCGCAAGTTCGTCGATGCGAAAATCAAAACCTGGGTGGAGTTTCTCAAAGAATCGATACCTGCGTTGCTGGCATCGGACGAAGACATCGTTAGCGTAAAAAACCGCGTGTGACGGGCATGGAGTGTCGACCCTCCATCGCCTGCACCGGACTCAACTGGAGCAGCCGGTACCCATCACTTGATACTGCAGAACATGGCGCTCGCCATGGGAATCTTCATACGTCATCCGCACCGGTACGGGGGAGCACTCATTTGTAGGTTCAGTGATCGAGACCACGTGGGCGATATCGAGGTTGGTCGAGTAGCTGTAAGTCTGCACCGGGGTATCTTGTGCTGGGGCGTTCTCTGCAAACGCCTGCGCGCCGAAACTGCCAAGCACTAAAACCATCGCCATTTTCGTCATGTTCATGATGTTCACCGTCTCGTTGAGTGGACCGCTTCGGCTTGATTACCGGCGGCTTGAGGACGATGTTATGGGGTGACGGCCGTGCTAAAAATCGGTCGCGGGGACAAACACTGTTGCCGGAAAAGGCATGAATATGGCGTGACTTCCTGGCCCGGTGAAACACGCCCCCCAGCACAGTGCGTTAGCTAACGCAGGGATGACCCGCCGTCAGAAACGTTCATCGAGTATCGCCGGCAAGGTCAGCTCCTTGACGAAGCTTGCCGAGGACAGACTCAAGATCATCCGCACGATCTGCATGCTCATGTGGACGGGCATCCAAGCAGCCGATTCATGGATTGGCAATCAACAGGTTGCTTCCAGATATTCGAGGCGAAAAAAAGCCCGGCTGATGAGGCCGGGCTCTTGTCGAGTACTACGGTCGAACCCTGCATTCACGCGGCACGGCGTTCGAGCAGACGGTCTGCACCACCTTCGGCAACCAGATTACCGTTCAGACGATCCGAACCATTGGCAGCGACAGCATCACTGAACAGTGGATTGGTTTCGGTCGCGGCGGCGACGGCATCGCTGAACAACGGATCGGTTTGGGTGGCTGCGGCAACAGCGTCGCTGAACAATGGATCGGTTTGAGTCGCAGCGGCGACAGCATCGCTAAACAATGGATCGGTTTGGGTCGCGGCAGCAACAGCGTTCAGTGCGAAGAGCGAGAAGGCGATGCCGAGAAGGGTTTGGCGTTTCATGGTGATTTGCTCCGATGTGCAGTGGTTAGGAATGGAGCCGATCTTACGCCGAGGTTCTGATATGAAAACCTGATTGCGTTAATGGTTGTTATTGATGCAGTCAATGAAGCCACCTGACATCGACTGCAACACCGTCAAACGGCCCCGCCACTCATTTCTGCTGCGACGCCTCATAGTCTGGAAGCTTGATGGCGTCTGCCTTGGGCGAAAGGATTTTTGCGAACAACGTCTTGAATCCCGGCGCGGTGGCCAGCCTCAAGACTGCGTGACCAAAAGCGATGCCAAGGCGCGAATGCGGTGATGCCAGTCTCGGTGCAAACCCGGGTACGCTTTGCGCCTGATCGACGTAAGGCCGCATCAGTTTTTCATAGGCCGCAAACGCTTCAGTGTGATCAGCGTGACGCCCCAGCTCGCCCGCCAACACATAAGCGCCGCACAGCCCAAGACTGGTACCCATGCCACTGATCGGCGATGCACAATAAGCCGCGTCACCCAACAGCGCGATGCGCCCCTTGGACCACTGCGACATCTTCACTTGCCCCACCGCTTCCAGATACAGATCGCTCGTCTCATCCAGCGCGGCAAGTATGCGCGGCGTCTGCCAACCAGCGTCAGCAAACAGTCGCTTGAGCAATGATTTCTGCTCGTCCTGCGTGAGTTTCTCGTAGCCGCTCGGTGCCTGTTGAAAAGACAAAAACGCTCGTGTCGTGCCCAGATTGTCCGGGCGCAAACAGACACATCGACCTCCCGGGATGTTGTGCCAGCGCATAATCCGGCCGTCGCTCGGCTGCCGAGGCACAGTGAAATAGGCGGTATATAAATTGAGCGGACGGCGCCGGACTTCATCGCCAAACACCTGATTGCGTGTCGTCGACCCAATACCCTCGGCCACCAGCACCAGATCGTAAACCTGCTCGTCACCCTTCTCGAACCGCACACGAACCTGCTCGCCTTCGTCCTCTATGGCGGCAACGCTGTCGCCGAATCGGTACGTCACGCGGTCCTGACTGTGCTCGATCAATAGCTTGGCGAGTTCACCGCGAAGGATTTCCAGCTCGGCTATCGGCCCCTCGCCCTCGAAGGCATTGACGCCAATGAACGCCTTGGTCTGGTTGTCTTTATCAACAAAAGCGATGCCTTGCTCATGCGTGGTATTGGCCCGTATCAGTTCCTCCAGCCCCATTCGCCGAACCACTTCCCGACCAGCGCCACGTACGTCGATAGTCTGTCCGCCATCGCGAAATTCCGGCGCCCTCTCTACCACGGTGACGTCCTTGCCCTGCCGGGACAGCCAGTAAGCCAGCGCGGGGCCGGCGATGCTTGCTCCGGTCACGAGAATTTTCTGTGGGTTCATCACTTGTCCTGGTTTTCATGGTTGGCAGCGCTCTCGCCCGGCAAGGTGCTGCGATAGACCTCGATCACCTGCCCGAGAAACGCCTCGACCACCGCACGATCCTGACCATCAAGTGTGCCGAGCACCGCGCCCAGACCATTGAGCATCGGCGCAATATGCCGATAAGCCTGCGCCACCGACTCGGGCACAGGACACACCAGCACCCGGCGCTTGTCATCGAGTTGGCGTTCACGAATCACGTGCCCTGCACGTTCCAGCCGGTCAATGACCTGCGTGATGCCCGCCGTGGTCACTGAGAGGCGCGCAGCCAGCTCGGTCGGCGGCAAAGGCCCGTCGGTGATCAAGTGCTCAAGCGCCGCAACGTCGGTTTGATTGATGCCCAAGGCCACCCCCAGATTGCCGGCGGCCTTGCGCGTCAGGATGGCGATTTGTTGCAACTGTTGGCCGACCGGATCACTGGCGATCTGCAGATTGCGTGGGTCTTCGACCGAGCTTGAGGGCGATGAGAAGGACTTCGTGGGCATGGGAAATTCGGAGACTCGAGGTGGCGAGGCGCCAACTTAACATTTAGCTAACTTGCTTAGCTAGTTTAATCACGAAGCTCAGCCCGATTCTGTATTTCTGACTATTCTTCGGACGACGTCACCGGGCTTGACCGTTGAATCTCGCTTTAGCGCCGTGATGAAAGTCAGACCCTTATCAGCAGATCAAGAGAAGAGAGATTGTGTGATACCGGACTATCGCATCCGCATCTACTGTTTCATCGCTGCCCTGCTTTGCCTGCTCTGCACTTGGGCACTCAGCGAGCATCTCTACGACGCGCTGACTCTTGGGCAACTCGATGTAATGACAGGCCGAAGTCCCTACAAGATCAAAGAACATTTCGTCTTCAGCGAACAGCCATGGCGCTTCAGTGGGTACCTGTTGCGCGACGTGGCGGCGTTCATTGCATCAAGTGGTGCAGGCTTGTGGTTTGTATCGGGAATCGTAAGAGGACGGCGAGCGTTCGGCCGCTGGCGGGGGAAGTTTCGATGAAGATTGCTGGCCTCAGGGATGCTCGGTTGATGGAGTAGTTGTTGAGCGAAGGAGGTCTTTCAATAGCGGCTGCTTTCGGTCCAGGTTGTGTGATAACACACTGGATCGTTGAGCCTGGGAGTTGCTTAGGTAGCTAACGCCATTGATAGGAGGCTCCCTTGACCAGTTGCCGTCGAGCCTTGGCAGTAAGCCACGGAAAACTTGACTCAAGACGAGCATCTACGAGCAAGCAACCCTCAGCAAAGTCTTTGCTCGATAGCCAGCTTGAGCCGTCAATTGCTGTAGTCCATATGCTTTGCAGTTTTTCACGGGAATTTATATCCAGCGAAGGTGACGCTGATAAAACCTCATAAAAACTCCAAGGCTGTTCCCATCTATCGAATTTTTCTATCTCTAAAACCAGTATGCGATACGGGCCCATTTCGGTACCTAATGATTTGATTACGCGGGAGCCATAGGATGGCGTTCCGCCGAACGGTGCAAATTAATCGACTATTTGGCAAGACATTTAATGAGCGCCTTCTTGTCACACTCTTCCCGGAAGTTGTGAACCGGTCACAAGCCTGAGAGGCTAGTGTGTCGTTTACCATAAGGACATACGGAAATGAGCACGCAAAAAATTTTGGTTACAGGGGCTGCTGGCCGGATCGGCAGAGCTTTCTGGACAGCGCGAGACGATAAGTCAGATCTGCGCCTGGCCGATGTAGACGTATCAACACTCCCAGACTCGGCCCAACGTTTCTCTCTCGACATCAGAGATCAAGCCAGCTGCCTTGAAGCCTGCGCAGGCATGGACACCGTGATTCATCTCGCTGCTGATCCGAACGCGGACGCTGAATTCACGTCTTCACTGCTGCCTGTGAATATTGTCGGTGCCTACAACATGCTGTTTGCCGCAAAAACTCAAGGCTGCAAGCGCTTCATATTCGCGAGCAGTGCGCAGGCGATTGAAGGTTATCCAAAGGATGTCCAGGTACATGAATGGATGGCCCCCAGACCCGGGAATCTTTACGGGGTCAGCAAGGCGTTTGGTGAAGCACTGGCTTCGATGTATGCCAACGATGGGCAAATGACAACAATCGCAGTCCGTATTGCTAACGTAGCTGAATTTCACCCAGGGGAAACTCACAGCCCTCGGGACGTAGCTGCGTTTATCAGTTATCGGGATGTCGTCGCATTACTTTGGCGTTGCGTTGAGGCCGAGCTGACTGGATTCCATGTTGTCCATGGAGTTTCAGATAACCGCTACAAACGCCTTTCGATTGATAAGACCAGAAAAGCCGTTGGGTACGCGCCCCTCGACGACGCTTTTAAGATTCTGGAAGGACACGCTCAAGCTGATTGATGGCAGGTGCCTTTCAGTTACAACCGTTATAGCCTTGCCCTGGACATTCCCTCGGGAGTCACCGACCAAAATCGGTGGCTCCTGAAGAGACGTGCATCACCTCACCCGCATCGACAACTCGATATCATCCGCAAACGGCACCGACAGATAACCGTTCTGCGGTGCCCGCACGTAAGCCAGATATTCCGGGCAGTAGTCGGTGTTATCCGCCACCACCAGCGCCCCCGGTTTCAGGTGTTTTTCGACCAGGTTCAACACGTCGCCATACAACGCCTTGGCCCCGTCGAGCAGGAGCAGATCGACAGATTCCGGCAAGTCGGATGCCAATGTCACAAGCGCATCGCCTTCACGAATTTCCACCAGATCGCTGACGCCGCCCTCAATGAAGTGATGGCGCGCCAGAGCAATCTTCGACGGTTCGAATTCGCTGCCGATCAGCACACCGCCACCGTTATCGCGCAGCGCTGCAGCCAGGTGCAGAGTGGACAGGCCGAACGAGGTGCCGAACTCGACGATTGCCTTGGCCTTGGCATTGCGCGCCAGCATGTACAGGAGTTTGCCGGTGTCGCGGGAGACCGGCAGCCACAGGTCCTTGAGCAGTTCATAGAGTTTCAGGTAGTCGGTCTTGCTGTGCATCAAGCGTTCGCGCTCTTCGCCAGACACCGTCGCAAGCACCGGGCTAGTGGCGGCGCTGGCCTGGTTGTAAAGGCGTTCGATGAGGCTTGCCAAGGGCTCAGTGGTCAGGGTCGTCATGATTGCTTTCCATCAGTTGGGGACTAAAATGCGAGTGATTCGTCGCCTTTAAATGATGCGAGTGATTCAGCACATCCGCTATTCGCATTCCCCACCAAGGTCCGAGTTGCTCATGACCCACCGCCAAACCGCCCGTATTTCCTCACGCAAACAGCCGCAGCAGGCGCGTTCCACTGATCTGGTTGCGGCCATTCTGCAGGCGGCTATTCAGGTTTTGACCGAGCACGGTGCCAGCCGTTTTACCACTGCACGGGTCGCGGAAAAGGCTGGCGTGAGTATTGGCTCGTTGTACCAATACTTCCCCAACAAGGCTGCGATTCTGTTCCGCTTGCAGAGCGATGAGTGGCGGCACACCACGCAAATGTTGCAGCGGATTCTGCAAAACCTCGAAGAGCCGCCGCTCGATCGCCTGCGCACGCTGGTGCAGGCGTTCATTCGTTCGGAGTGCGAGGAAGCGCAGATGCGCGGCGCCCTGAACGACGCGGCGCCGCTCTATCGCGACGCCCCCGAGGCCCAGGAAGTGCGCGCGTCGGGCCAACAGATCTTCGCCGCCTTCATGTTGGAATTGCTGCCCGATGTCGGCGACCCGATCCGCACAGCGGCCTGCGATCTGCTATTGACCACGCTGAGTTCGGTCGGCAAAGACTTCTCCGGCAGCCCGCGAAGCGAACTGCAAATCAACGGTTTCGCCGATGGGTTGGCGGATATGTTCAGTGCTTATGTGGTGTCGCTCAATCAACCGTGAGCAGCCACCACTCCCGCGTTAGAGAAATCGCGAAATATTCGCCATCGCACGCTCTATGTAAATGTCCTTCTCCCCCACCGGCGCGACGTAATGCAACGCGCTGCGTGCAGCCTCGACATCAACAAGACGAGCGATGAACCAGGCCGCCAGGTACTGCGAAGCCAGACAGCCGCCGGCGGTTGCGACATTGCCCTTGGCCACGAACGGTTGATTGAGCACGGCCACGCCGGCTTCTTCAACCCATGGTTTGGTGATCAGATCTGTGCAGGCCGGCACATCGGCGAGCAGGCCCAGTTTGGCCAGAATGAGAGTGCCCGAGCATTGAGCGCCCAGCAGTTGTCGCGCAGGATCAAACCTCAGCCGTGACATCTGCTCGGCATTCGCGACCACCTCGCGGGTCAGCCTTCCGCTGCCCACCAGCACAGCGTCCGCGTCGCAGGCGTCCTCCAGTGACGCATGGGCCTCAATCATCAGGCCGTTCATTGACTGCACCTTGGTTGCAGGGCTAGCGATAGACACTCGCCAACCGGGTTGCTGAACTCGATTGAGGATGTTGAACGCGATGAGCGAGTCCAGTTCGTTGAAGCCTTCGAAGGTAAGGATGGCGATGTGCATTGAACGCCTCGGCCGGGTGAGATTATTCAGCGCCAGCGTAAAATCGATCACCCTGCACAATCAAAAAATTGTCATGCATACGCTCGTGATAATCCCGTGGCATGTCCGTTGGTAAACCTCCCTCGGCGTTCGCTTCTCGCCCACAAGCAGACGCCAGCCGTCCCCACGGTTATGATCCAGTCACTCCAACTGAATGGACCCACACCATGCCAACCGCGCAACTCCGCCCTACCCCCGCGCCACTGCTCAAGCCCGGCGAAACGGTGGTGCTGTTCGACGGGGTGTGCAAACTCTGCAATGGCTGGGCGCGGTTCCTGATTCGGCATGATCATCAGCGCCGTGTGCGCCTGGCGGCGGTGCAGTCGCCCGAGGGCCAGGCGCTGCTCGCGTGGGCGGGTTTGCCGCTGGATCAGTTCGACACCATGGCGGTGATTCGTGACCGGCATTACTGGGAACGCTCGGATGCCTTTTTCGAAGTCATCAAGCAGTTGTCCGGCCGCTGGCAGCCTTTGCGACTGCTGCGGATTTTCCCGCGTGTGCTGCGCGACTGGGGCTATGACCGCATTGCGCTGAATCGCTATCGGCTGTTCGGCAAATACGATACCTGTCTGTTGCCCGATCCTGACCACGAACAGCGTTTTCTGAAAATGGCGGCGCCGTCTGCCTGATTAGCCTGTTCAGCGCTGCCCGTCAGAAAACTGCACGGACAGGCTCAAGTTGGCCGGATCGTTGATCGCCGCCAGATATTCATCGACGCTGATTTCGCCGACACATGGACGAGCGCCGGATGACGGCACGTAGCCCCGAGCCATTTTTGTCGCCAGCGCCACAGCGGCGCAGCTGGGAATTTCCGGGCCCTTGTCATTCAGGGCGGTCAGTTGCGCGGTCATGGACAGCGGTTTGCCGTCAACGCCCACGCCCTGAACATCAATGTACATCGCACTTTTGCCATCGCCGAAACGTTCGAACCGAGTGCCCAGTCGATGCAGGCGCGCCGCCCAGATCGCATGGTCGCGCACCAGCCCGAATTTCAGTGCCTGCGCCAACAGACCATTGGCGATACCACCAAGTTTCAGCCCGGCGCCGGCCTGAAAACTGAGGTTTTGTGCGCCATAACGACCGGCAAAAATATCCATGTCCGGCACGTCGACGTTGGCCAGCAACCGAGTGCCCAATTGCGGCATCTTGCGCAAGGTCAGATCCAGCCAGCCGGACACCTCATGCACCTGACCGTTCTTCAATTGCCGGATCGGTTTACCGGCGTAGGCCAGCACACCTTCGATGGTCGACAACCCCGGCATCTTCGCCGAGGAGGAAATGCCGTGTGCGATGGCGTCGATACGGGAGAAGCGCTGACGCTGCTGATCGATGATCGCGGAAGAAAGCGTTGGCACCGAACTGCAACCACTGAGGATCGCCACACCCGCCGCTTTCGCCCGCTCATTGAGCAGGCCCACGCCGTTGACGAAAGTTCGGCAGTCAGCCAGATCACAGTAATTCACCGAGGCGGCGATGCAACTCTCGGCAACCGCATAGGACTGCCCTTGAAACGGGCCACCGGTATGAACCACCAAATGGATGTTCAGCAAGCTCAGAGCGGCGCTGAACTCCGGCCCCATGGCATCGCCACACCAACCTTCGGCAACGGCCCCCGATTGGCTGTTCAACTCATCGAGCTTGCCTTGCAACTTGTCCGGATTACGCCCGGACAGCACCAACTCCACACCGCGCATGCCCGCCAGATGCCGGCAAACAATGCTGCCGAAATTACCGTAGCCACCGACCACCATCACCCTGAACTGCATGTCTTCTGTCCCTGACTGCGAGGCTGTTATCAGCCTAAAACGGATACCCACGTACTGGCCGTGGAGAATATAGATCCGTGTACCCGCACGCCACACCCGACGCGCGGGAGGTGTGGCGGATCAGTCATAAGGCCGGAACCCGCCCCTTACCGCGTGGTATCAAGCACCAGTCGGCCGTGTAAATGACGACCGAGGCTTTTATCGATGGCCGCTGCCGCGTCACTCAAGGGGTAAGCCTCAACCTCAACGGTCAGGTGGCCCTTGTCGAATAACCCGGCGATCAGCGACAGCTGCCGGCCATCAGAGCGGGTGGCGAAGTGGACCGGTGTAATGCCGTAGTCGTTTGCCAGGGTCATGTTTGGCGCGCTCACGGGGGATACCAGCACACCGTTTCTTTTCAGCACTGCGAACGAGCGCTTCTGCGTTTCACCGCCGACCAGGTCCAGCACCACATCCATGCCGGACACCTGTTCTTCGAAGGCCTGGGCGGTGTAGTCGATGGTGTGGTTGGCACCGAGTGCCTTGAGGTACGCATGATGGTGCGCAGATGCCGTGGCATAGACCTCGGCGCCCAGATATCTGGCGATCTGCACGGCCATACTGCCGACACCACCCGCAGCGGCGTGAATCAACACTTTCTGCCGCCGTTGCACGCCGGCGTGTTCGGTGAGTGCCTGCCACGCTGTCAACGCGCTGGCGGGCACCGCGCCGGCCTGCAACGCACTCAGCGAGCGAGGCTTGAGCGCCAGTTTTTCTACCGGGGCCACCGCTTTGCTCGCATAGCCGCCGACGATGTTGATGAAACCGAATACCTCGTCGCCGAGGCTGAAGCCGGTGACGCCGTCACCCTTGGCGATCACGGTCCCGGCCACTTCAACGCCCGGTGTGAACGGCATTGGCAGCGGGATGAACGCCTGCATGGCACCCGAGAGGATTTTCCAGTCAATCGGATTGACCCCGGCGGCGGCGACCTGAATCAGCACCTCGCCAGCTCCAGCAACCGGATCGGCAACCTCTTCCAGACGCAACGCTGCAGAACCGCCGTACTCGTAAACACGCAAAGCCTTCATCACAATCTCCACTGTTTAACGGGTTGATCAAACGTCTGTTGCCAGGGCTCTCCCCTGGCAACAGCGCGACTCAAGTACGGCGTGCGTCGAGGCTGAAGCGACCGGCACCGAAGGCCACCACCTGCAACAGGCCACCGGCCATGGCGATATTCTTGAAGAAGTGGATGAACTGGTTCTGATCGCCCAGCGCGTTATGGAAAGCCAGGGCAGTCATCACGCTGAACAGCGCCAATACCGCCGCCACGGTGCGAGTGCGATAGCCAGCGATCAGCGCCAGGCCACCGCCGATTTCAACGATGATCGCCACGGCCAACGCCACGGATGGCAGCGGTAGCCCGACGGAGCTGATGTACCCGATCATCATTGCCGGCGCGGCCAGTTTGGAGAAACCGGAGAGGATGAAAATCGCGCTGAGCAGTACACGGCCGATCAACGCGGCCGAGGCTTGAGCGACATCGGCGCGTGACTGTTCAGCGACTTGTGGTTGAGCGGTGTTTGCAGAAATGGTCATCGGTATTTCCTTCAAAAGTTCGGGGGTTCGGCGTGAACCGCCCTGTTGAAGAAAATCTTGCGCTGCAACGACTCATCTGAATAGCTGACTAATTTAGATCATCACGTTCTAAAAAATAGACAAGCTGAGTACGCAGCATTCGGTTATATCTGCGTGACCCACCCCGTCATGTTCGAGGCTGCGACGATGATTTCCGACCCGGGCACACCAACCCTGGACCAACTGCGCGTGTTCCTGACCGTCGTCGACGTCGGCAGTTTTGCCGGGGCCGCGAGGAAGCTGCACCGCGCCACTTCGGTGGTCAGCTATTCGATTGCCAACTTGGAAATGCAGCTCGGCGTGTCGCTGTTCGATCGCCAGACCACCCGCAAACCGCAACTCACCGAGGCCGGCCGCACGGTGCTGGCCGAAGCGCGGACCATCGCCCAAGGCGTGCACGGCTTGCGCGCCAAAGTGAAAGGTTTGCTGCAAGGGCTGGAAGCCGAAGTGCATCTGGTACTCGATGTGATGCTGCCGCCCGAGCGTGTGGTCGACGCGCTGAAATCCTTTCGCGAAGCCTTCCCCACCGTTGCTCTGCACTTGCACATGGAGGCGCTTGGGGCCGTCACGGAGCTGGTCATCAACGGTAACGCCATCGTCGGAGTCAGCGGGCCGATGAACGAAGGCATCGACGGTATCGAGAGAATCGCAGTCGGCAGCGTCGAGCTGATTCCGGTGGCAGATCCCGGGCATCCGTTGGCCTCAAGCGAGTCGAATGCGCCGGGGGCCGGGCGCGAGTTCACTCAACTGGTGCTGTCCGACCGTTCGCGGCTGACCAAGGACCGGGAGTTCGCCGTGCTCAGCAACCGCACCTGGCGGTTGGCGGACCTCGGCGCCAAACACATGCTGCTGCGCGAAGGCATCGGCTGGGGCAACATGCCGGTCCCGATGGTCGAAGAGGACTTGCGCAGCGGTCGTCTGGTACGCCTGCAGTTGCCGGAATACGAGAGCGGCATTTACACCTTCGACGTCATCTATCGCACCGATCTGCCACCCGGCCCGGCGGCGCGGTGGTTGATCGAGCGCTTTGTGCAACAGGGGGCGGCGCAGCAGGCATAGGCCGGTCCGAAAAGTTGACGAACGGTCTGTCGAATGTTCAGATGCCGCCCAGTTTCAGGTGTCCCATGCCGCCGTGCATGGGGTGAAACGGGAAACCGGTAGGTTCTTTTCGAACAAGTCCGGTGCTGCCCCCGCAACGGTATACGCGTGATGTTTTCGACACACCACTGTGGCCAAAAAGCCATGGGAAGGTGAAGGCATCGATACGCGTGAGCCCGGAGACCGGCCTGGAATTTCTGTTTGGCAAAATCCTGCGGTGGGCGGGCATGGGCCGGTATTGGCTGTGCGCGATGCCTTCTCCTGCATGCTCTTCTGCGAAGATCCTTTTCGAGAAGACAATGATTCGACCTTTCAATCCCTCGGCTCCCTCCCTGTTATTCGGTTGCCTGTTCAGCCCGTTTCTGCTGGCCGACGACGCGCCGCTGGAACTCAATCAGCAAATCGTTTCCGCGCCCTCGGTGGAGTCCACCACCGTCGCCGACATGGCGCACTACGGCAGCAAAGTGGAAATCGTCAGCCGCGAGCAGATCGAGCGCGCAGGCCCCGGCGCCGATGTCAGCCGCGTCATGCAGATGTTCATTCCCGGCTTGTACGTCGCACCGAAAAACGGCCCGTTCGACTACGGCACCTACTCCTTGCTGGGCGGGCGCAACGACGACACGCTGATCCTGCTCGACGGCGTGCGACTGAATAACCGTCTCTACGGTGGCCTGTATCTGGACACCCTGCCGGCCAACGCCATCGAGCGCATCGAAGTGCTCAAGGGTGGGCAGAGTCTGTTGTTCGGCACGCAGGCAGTGTCGGGAGTGATCAACATCGTCACCCGCAGCCCGCAGAGCCGCAAAGCTTCCGGCGAAGTCAATCTGGGCCTGGACACCTTCGGCGGCACCACTGAAGACGCCCGGGTCGAGAACATCTTCAGCAATGGTTTCGGCGACCTCGGCTTGCTCGCGTATGTCAGCCACAACGTCTCCGACGGCTACCAGCCGTTTCGCAACCGCGACATGAAAAACGATACCGAGAAGAAGCGCGCCTACGAAGTCACCACGTTCGGCGGCAAGGCCATTCAGTCGTTTGGCGATGACTCGCGGCTGGAGCTGTTCTACCAATACGCCGACGCCAATCTCGACTTCGCCCGCCCGGTCAACGATCACAAGACCACCAACGACCGCGTGCAACAGATCGCCACAGCGACCTTCGAACAGAACCTCAATGAGCGCCTGAGTTACTTCGTCAAAGGTCATATCAACGACTGGGACACGCGCTACACGCGCATCAACAACGTCGACGGTGGCGGCACCAAAGTCATCAACCACAACGACTACTGGGGTTTCACCGATTGGGGTGTGCAGGCCGAGGGCAAAGCAGAATTGCCCGGTGGTCATGTGCTGATTGTCGGTACCGACAACCAATGGTTCAAGGGCCAGGACGATGTGCTGATCATCGACAATGACAAGGCCGAAGCCCACGCGATCTATACGCAACTGCGTCCGCAGATTGACGCCCTGCCCGATTGGCACCCGAGCATCGGCATTCGTCACGAAGCCATGGCCGGCGGTGATAGCGCCACTGTCGGCATGCTCACCTCGCTTTATGACCTCAACGAAAACTGGTCCCTGCGCGGCCAGTACGGCAGTGCCTACAAACTGCCGAACGCCGAGCAATTGTTCGTCAATGAACCGGGCGACGAGATCGGCAACCGCAACCTCAAACCGGAGAAAAGCCGCAACGCCGAACTGGGTCTCGATTACAAAGGCCTGCTGCTCGACCGCGAATTCAGCGCCAGCGTCACCCTGTTCAAACGCAAGATCGACGACCTGATCACCCTCGACGACATCCAGTGGGTCAACGGCGAAGGGCAGATCCGCATGCGCGGTCTCGAGGCTGACGCGAAACTCGCGCTCAACGATCAATGGAGTGTGCAGGCCGACATGACCCGCAACCTCACCGAGTCGCGCACCGGTGTGACGATCAATGACATCCCGAGCTTCTTCGCCCGCTCACGCATCGGTTTTGAGTCGGAGAATCGTTTGTGGGGTGCCGGCGGCGCGATCCGTTATATCCGCGACGTGACCAGCTCGAAACAGGTTGAATACGGGCATTACTCGGTGGTGGATGCCGACGCTTACCGCTACCTCGACAACGCCCACCAGCATCGCCTGAGCCTGCTGGTGGAAAACCTGTTCGACCGCGACTACGTCACCAGTCGCTCGAACAACGTCGACAACCTCGGACGGCCGTTCACCTCCGAAGTCCGCTACACGTACACCTTCTGATGACGAACTCCATCAGCCACGACGGCATCGACACCCATCCGGACTGGTCGCACGTCCCCGAACATGCGCGTCACGTGTTCCTCTGCACCGGCCCACGCTGCACCCAGCGCGGCGCCTTGCAGTTATGGAAAACCCTGCGCCGGCATTTGCTGGCGCATGACCGCATCGAAACCCCGGGCGGGGTGTTGCTGACGCGCACGCACTGTCAGTTCCCGTGCAATCTGGGGCCGATTCTCACGGTGTACCCGGAGACGTGCTGGTATGGCGTGCACAGCAACGAAGACGTGCAACGGCTGGTCGAAGGGCATCTGGTCGGTGGCGAGGTCGTCGTCGATTTGCTGATCAAGGCGCGCACATGAGGGCGTCGTGGCTACTGGCGAGCGCCCTGCTCTGCTCTACTGCTGCGGGTGCCGACAGCTTGCGAAATTGCAGCGAGACCTGGAACACCGCGCAATCACCGCCGTCGCGCATTGTTGCGCTCAATCAGCACGCCGCTGACCTGTTGCTCGCCCTCGATGCCGGCCCGACGCTGGTGGGCGTGGCGTATCTGGACGATACCCATGCCGGGGATGGCAACGCCGAGTATTTCGGTGTCCCGGTGATTGCGCAGCGATACCCGTCCAGCGAAGTGCTCTATGCGCAGAAGCCGGATCTGGTGGTCGGCGGGTTTGCCACGGCGTTCGGCGACGGCGTGACCTCGCGCTCGGGTCTGGCGCGCAACGGGGTCGGTTCCTACTTACTGGAAGCGGCCTGCGCGGGGCATTCGCTGGATTACTTCGAACACGTGCGCCACGACCTGCACACCCTCGGCACGCTGCTGCACAAACCGCAAAAAGCCCAACAACTCAGCGCCGCCATGGATGCCGACCTGGCCCGTGCAAGTGCCCTGATCGGCGCCGAAAAACCGTTGTCGGTGTTCTATCTCGACAGCGAGGTCAACGGCCTCGACTCGGAGGGTGGCCGCGGGTTCGTGACTACGCTGCTCGCCGCTGCCGGCGCGCGCAATCTGTTCGCCGGGATCAATCAGTATCGAGTGACCGTGAGCCGCGAAACCCTGCTGCTCGGCGAGCCCGATGTCATCCTGCTGGCCGATGCCGAATGGTCACCTGCCTGGCGCAAACGTCAGTTGCTGAAGAACGACCCGGTGTTATCGCGCCTGCGTGCCGTGCGCGAAAACCGCATGATCGACATTCCTTTCACTCATTTGCTGCCGACGCTCAACAGCGGTGCCGTCGCGCTGCATCTGGCCCGACAACTCAAGGCACTCAACGAAAATTAAATGAACCCGCCGCACCACACGCCACCTAAGAAAAACCATCAGGAGGTAGCCAATGCAAATCGAAACCGTGTGGATCGTACTGGCGGCAGTTCTTCTAGTTATCGAACTGTGGGCCATCAATCGGGTGCGTAAAAGCGAGGGGAAATCGAACAACAAAGGGGTGTGGATTGTACTGATCGTGTTTGTGCCGCTGTTCGGGCTGATCGCCTGGGCAATCGCAGGGCCGAAACACATCAGCCAGAACACGGCGTCGCATTCCGGGCGCTAACCGAACAACAGCGCGCCGGCTTCACGCATGAAAATCTCAACGGTCTTCGGGCCGATCCCGTCGAATTCCGCCAGGCGCTTTTCGAACGCCTGGCGATCGGCACTCGCGGCGACGATATTGCCGACCTTCCCTGCGTAGTCATCATTGAGCTTGTGGGCCAACGCCAGCAGGCGCTGCGCCGTGGTTTCGTCGTAGCGCACGTAATGCGCTTCGCCGAGCATCGCCACCAGTTCCCGATGGCTGCAGTTGGCCAACTTGCGCGGCGTGTCGCGCTGGCGTTTCTCGACAATCACCCGATAAGCCTGCGCAGCAATGTCGGCCTGGATGCGTTTGCCCATCAGGAAACTGGCGATCAACCATTTGAACAGCGGCGTCTCATCGCCGTGGCCAAAGTGGATATGCAGGTCCTGCGCGGTGATCGTTTTACTCATTGAGCACTCCGCAATTGTAAAAAAGAATTTCAAAGGTTTGCCGGGGTCTATGCCTTACCTTCCTCAAGAGCTCGCACACTCATGAAATTCGCGTCTTTCTGTCAGGCCCTGTCCAACTGGGCCGGCAGCTCGAAAACCTTTGTTGCCGCGATCGTCTTGATCATCATCTGGGCACTGACTGGCCCCTACTTTCACTACAACGACACCTGGCAACTGATCATCAACACGTCGACCACGATCATTACGTTTTTGATGGTGTTCCTGATCCAGAACACACAAAACCGCGACAACGACATTTTGCATCTGAAGATCGACGAACTGATCCGGGCTACCAGTGACGCGCAAAACGCCACGCTTTGCCTGGACAAAATGGGCACCCGGGAACTGCGCAAACTGCGTGCGCATTACAGTTCTCTTGGGGAAGACGATCAGGTCGATGTCGGCCCGTTCGCTGATTGAGGGCAAAGCACCTTGATTCATTAGCGATAGGCGTCGAGATAAATACAGCGCCGGCTCCTTAGTTACGAGTTGGACATCTGCGCGCCCGCGCAAATTCATCCCAAGCGGTGAACTGCAATGCCGGCTGCAGGCTGTTCATGCAGGCTGCACGAAGGCCTTTTGCCTCAATTGCGACAAAACCCGCGAGCCAGTGCAGTTGCTGGCTGTGCCGCGAGTTGGCACAGCAAATGCGACAGCTTCAGAGAATCCACAGCACCGTGGAACAACGGTCTGTGTTCAATCCGTGAAAGCAGAGGCAACCCCCATGAACGCCATCGACCTTCTCAAAGCCGACCATGAAAAAGTGAAAGGCATCTTGTCGCAACTGAGCGAATCCACCGACCGTGCGTTGAAAAAACGCACCGAGCTGTTGGCCAAGCTGGAGATGGAAATCTCGATCCACACCCGCCTCGAAGAAGAAATCCTCTATCCGGCGTTCAAGGAAGCCGGCAGCAAAGAGCAGGAGATCATGTACTTCGAAGCGAAGGAAGAACACCGCACCGTGGACTCGCTGGTCCTGCCTGATCTGAAAATGACCGACCCCGGCACGCCCGAATTCGCTGGTCGAGTGAAAGTGGTCAAGGAGCTGCTAGAGCACCACATCGAAGAAGAGGAAACGGAAATGTTTCCTCAGGCGAAAAAACTCCTGGGCAAAGCCAGGCTCGATGAACTCGGTGCCGAAATGGAAGCGATGAAAGCCAGTTACAAGAAGGACATGGCAGCCGGCAACATGGCCGCGTAAGCATCTGAGCCCACCCCGAGCCCGGCAGAAATGCCGGGCTTTTTTGTTGCATCAATCCAACCACCACCGAAGATCCCTGTGGGAGCGGGCTTGCTCACGAGCGCGGCAAGTCAGGCGCAAGCAATTCTGAATCTCAGACCACATTCGCGAGCCAGCCCGCACCGACCTGTAGTACCGTCACCCGGCCAACAACAGGGAGGTGGATATGGAACATGGAGCAGGCAAGCGCATCGTGGTCATTGGCGCCGGCATCGTCGGCGCGTCACTGGCGTATCACTTGGCGGGCAAAGGTGCCGACGTGACGGTGATCGAGGCTGAAGATATCGCGTGCGGCGCCACGGGACGCTCATTTGGCTGGATCAATGCGACTTGTGCCGGGCCCGATCCCATCGCGCAACTGCGCGGTGCGGCGATCAACGAATATCACCGACTCGAAACCGAAGTGCCCTCGCTGAAAATACGCTGGACCGGCGCGCTGTCTTACGGGGCGAGCACGGATGACCTTGCGCATGATTCTGCAACCCTGCTGTCACGTGCCGAAATTCTCACCCGAGAACCGAATCTCAAGCATCCCCCGCTGCAAGCCCATTTCGCCGCCGATGAAGGCGCGCTCGAACCGGCGCAAGCGACTCACGCGTTGATCACCGCAGCCGAATCCCTTGGTGCGCGGGTACTCACACAAACCCGGTTACTCGGTTTCACAATCAGTGACGCACAGGTAACGGGCGTTGAAACCACAACCGGCAGCATCGCCTGCGACACTGTCGTAATCGCAGCGGGCACCAGCACTCCCCTTCTGACCGCTTTGCTCAATACATCGCTGCCCATCGAGGCCGCGCCGGTCATCCTCATTCGCTACAAGACCCAGGCCAATCTTGTGCGCAGCATCATCTCCAACCCGGCAATGGAAGTGCGGCAGAGCGCGGATGGAACGTTGCTGGCGGCCGAAGACTATCTCGACGACACAGCGCAAAACTCACCGCAAGCGATCGCCCTGCGAAGCGCCAAAGCCATTCAGCAAGAACTTCACGGGGTCACCTCCATCAAGCCAGAGTCCGCCTGCATCGGTCGCAAACCCGTCACGGCCGATGGCCTGCCGATTGTTGGCTTCCTGCCCAACGTCACTGGCTCCTATGTTTGCTCGATCCATCCCGGTGTCACACTGGCGGCCATCGTCGGCCGCCTCGCCAGTGAAGAAATCATCGACGGCCAATCATCCACCGCCCTCGCCCCGTGTCGCCCTCAGCGATTCCGGTGAATTCCGGCAGTGCTTGATTTAGACTTGCCGGCATTTTTTTGCAAAGGATTTGCACATGCAGCGCATCGTTATTCTGGGCAACTCGGGCAGCGGGAAATCAACGCTGGCACGGGAGATCGGCAAACGTCTGGATCTCGCGGTGGTGCACCTCGACCCACTGTTCTGGGAGCCTGGCTGGATCGAGCCGGATAACCAGGTTTTCCGCGAACGGCTGCGACAGGCCATTGCCGGTGACGCCTGGGTCTGTGAGGGCAATTATTCGCGTCGCACCTTCGATCTGCGGCTGCCCCGTGCAGATTTGATTATCTGGATCGATACACCGCGCCTGACCTGTTTGCGCCGGGTCATTCTGCGCAGCGCGTTGAACCGGCCACGTGCGGACCTGCCGGCCGGCTGCACCGAGCGACTGGATAAAGCATTTCTGGGCTTTCTGAAATTCGTCTTGCACTTTGATCGGGTCAATCGCCCCGGCATTGAGGCCAACCGTTTGGCCATTGGCTCGCAAATACCGGTCGTTCACCTACGGGGTTCGCAGCAGATTTCGGCGTTTCTCGCCGGTCTGTCGACTCAAACGCAGACGGCTGAAGCATGAAAATCTACTGGCCGATGTTCTGGTCCCAGCATCGAGGAATCGACTACGGCGCCGCCACGCTTCGCCTCGATGATATTTTGCCAAGCGTGGGCAAAAGCACCTTCGCGTTCTTCAATATCGACGACCTTCCAGCCGACGGCGAAACAATCGACCTGGTCTGGACCCCGCCGGTTTCCGACTTGAATGGCTGGAGTGAACAGCCTTCGGAAATTGCCCAAAGCTATCTTTTGCAGGCAAAAGTGCTTGGCGCGACTCAAGCGTCAGCCCCAACTACAGAAGCCTCACGCCGCGCCCACTGTGGTAAGCGCGAATATGAGCTTGATGTTGTTTCATGCGAGCGGTTTCTGGCTGTACTGCAAGCACTCGCGCCGCACGCAAACCCGTGGCATCTACTCAACAATGCATGGGCCTGGGAACGGATCACGTGGTGCGGTAGCGCGGTTGTTGAAGGGTTGACCTATCTGACAGTGACATCGAACGAGGCCTATATGGAGTTGATCGTCGAAGAGGCTGGCGAGCAGATCATCGGGCTCTTCTCGTTGCACATGGATCCGGGTGGCGCGTGCGAGGATTTCGGTAGAAAGATACTGATGGGCGAGGAACGGCGGATGATCAGACAGGCACTCGACAGCGCGCAGGCGCTGCATGATTCACAGCCTGCTTACCTGGTGGAGACGGTGCTGATGTCAGCGGACCGCAACAATCACAGCGAGTGAGTATGGATACCCGAAAAGACGCGGTGTTTGCCTATCAGGCGGTGTACCGCTATCTGAGCGAATTGATCGAGACCGCCAATGGCCCGGGGGAACTGAAACTTCCGTCCTTGCGCCAGCTCGCCCAGCGTCTGAGCGTGTCGGTGTCGACGACCAAATACGCCTATTCGCTGCTCGAAGACGAAGGGCGAATCTACGCCAGACCCAAGCTCGGCTATTTCACCCGATCGATGCCCGCCCCTCTGCCGAATGAGCAATCGAGCAACCTGCTGGATACCGCGTTCGTCAACGCACGACAACCGGGCATGCTCGCACTGTGCAGCGACGCCCCGGCGATGCTGGCGTCGCTGCAGAACCCGTTGTTGATGATGGAACGCGAACTGACCCGGCAATATCCCGCCGTTCTGGCACCGCACTATCAACCGCTGGGCGAGCCGGAACTACGCGCCACGTTGGCCGAGCGCTATACCCGTTCCACGCAGAGCTACTGGCAGGCCGAGCACGTGTACGTCGGCGCCGATCTGCAGAGCGTGCTGGCGTTGTCGCTCCAGGCCTTGAGCCTGCAAGGCACGCTGGCACTGGTGGAATCACCGTGCTCTTGGGCGATTCTGCGCCAATTGCAGGCAGCGCAGATTCGCGTGATCGAAATGCCACTGGACGAGGACGGACGCTTTGACCTGCCAGCGCTCAACGCGCTGCTCAAGGCTGAGCCCATCCGCCTGGCGGTACTGTCGTCGACCGTGAACATCCCCCAAGGCAACCTGATGCCGGCGCAGGACAAACAGCAAATCTGTCGCTGGTTGGCGGAGCGGGATATCTGGCTGTTCGAAAACGATACCTACGGTGAACTGTGCTTCGAGCCGGAACCTGCTCGCTACCGCGACTTTGCCGACCCGGAAAAACTGCTGGTGTTGTCGACCTTCGACAAGATCATTGGCGCGGAAGCCCCTTACGGTTACGTGCTCTGTCGCCAGCATGGACGGCAATTTCAACGGCTGTTCATCGAGCGAGGGTTTCGCCTCTCGCCGACCCGACAGAAAGCAATCGCCCGACTGTTCCACTCCAGACGCATCGACCAGCACCTGCAAACGCTGCGCGCCCTGCTACAGGAGCGCATGCAGCGCATGAAGGCGTTACTGGAGGAACACGGCAACGGCCAATGGCAGGTGGTGGTCCCACAGGGCGGCGCGAGTTTCTGGCTCAAAGCCACACACCCGGTGGACATGCGCCGGGTCTTTGAGCGCATGTTGGCGCAAGGCATCGTCATCATCCCGGGGGAAGTCTTCAGTCAGCAAGGCTACTGGAAGCATCACCTGCGCCTGAGCTACACCCTCGAATGGAACAAGGACATTGCCCAGGCCTTGAAGCAACTGGCGCAGGCGATCGGCGAAGCGCGCTAACCCCGCTCAGAGCCCATAACAATGCCGCGCTTCAGGGAACTGCCCCTGACGCACCTCCTCGGCAAAACGCTCACAGGCATCGCGGATCACCGCGCCGACATCGGCGTACTGTTTGACGAAGCGTGGCACCTGCGCACCGCCCAGGCCCAACACGTCCTCGGTCACCAGCACCTGACCGTCGCAGGCCGGCGACGCGCCAATGCCGATAGTGGGCATTTTCGAATCGGCCGTGATCTGCCGAGCGACGCCTTCGGCCACACCCTCAAGCACCAGACTGAACGCACCGGCCTGAAGATTGGCCCGGGCATCCTCGGCAATCACCGCGCCGGCTTCAGCGCTCAGGCCCTGTGCCTTGAACCCGCCCATGACGTTGACGAACTGCGGCATCAGCCCGACGTGAGCCATGACCGGTATACCGCGCGCCACGAGGAATTCGACAGTAGACGCCAGCGCCTTGTTGGCCTCCAGCTTGACCGCATCACAACCGGTACGCGCCAGCACCTGAGCGCAATTGCGAAAAGCCTGTTCATGGGATTCCTGATAGCTGCCAAACGGCATATCGGCGATGACACAGGCCAGTTGCGTGCTATCGACCACCGCCCGGGTGTGGCCGATGATTTCTTCAAGCTGCATGCTCAGTGTCGAGCTACGACCATAGCCGACCATCGCCGTCGAGTCGCCGACCAGAATGAAATCGACAATCGGGTCGATCAGCCTGGCGATGGCGCTGGTGTACGCCGTCAGCGAGACGATTTTCTGTTGGCCTTTCATCGCCACCAATTGCGGAACGGTCAGTCGTTTGGTGCGGGTATGGATGCTCATTTGCTCTTCCTGAGAGGATTGCCCGTGGGTGAGAGACCTCGTCGAAGGCCCTGTCGAATGCTGCCAATGGACATTCGACTCCCAGCGGATTGAGCGCTCGATTATTGGCTGGATCGGGGAGAATTCAATGCACAGATTTGCCCTGAAAACCAACCCAGCCAATCACCGATTTGATCAATACCCTGTGGCGAGGGAGCTTGCTCCCGCTGGGGCGCGAAGCGGCCCTCGACTCACTGATTAACCAGGGGGACTGCTGCGCAGTCCAGCGGGAGCAAGCTCCCTCGCCACAAGATGCAAGCAACTATCGAGTCGAGCGCTTGGTAAAAAACAGGGGTCGGTTATCTCGACTGCGCCCTGTAATATCCCGATGCACCGTCAACACACTCAAGGAAAACACCCGTCATGGATGAAACCATCACTTACCGGCCCGCCACCGCCGAAGACGCACCGACCTTTTGCGAGTTGGGCCAGTTGCTCAACTCCGTGCACCACGCCGCCCGCCCAGACATCTACGCTGCGCCCACTGAAGACTTTTCCCGCGATCTGCCGCATTGGTCGGGAGTATTCGAAAAGCCCAATCAGGTGGCTTTCATCGCCCACGTCGGTGATCAGCCGGCGGCATTCATCACAGCCAACGTATCCGCAAGCTCAGGGCCGCTGATGCAGCCGCAGAATGTCGTGCGCATCGGCTCGGTGTGCGTGGCTGAGCGGTTTTCCGGCAAAGGCATTGGGCGGGCACTGATTCAAATGGTCAGGGATTGGGGCATCGCGCATGACGCTCAGGATTTGCGCCTGACGGTCTGGCCGTTCAATGAGCGCGCGGCGCGTATGTATGCGGAGTTCGGCTTCGAGCATCGTGCAGTCGAAATGGGTATGCGTCTGGCATGAGCAGGCAAAAACGACTGACCCTGATCGTCTTCGGTTTATTGCTGTTCTACGCCGGGCTATGGACGGCCTCAGACTGGTGGGAAACAGCGCTCGCCGAGCCGAAAGGAGCCGCGCATATCAGCCCCGACGGCTGCGTGCGTGTCCAGCAGTTCAGACCCCATTGGCTGTTGTTCGACTCCTTTCACCCTAAGTTCCACCCGGACGATCCGCAGGATCGGACGTGGTTCGTCAGTTGGGAGAGCCCGGCGTTTTTTCGTTTGTACGACAATCGCAATGGCCAGTTGCTCGGGGAGAGCGAAATCTATGATCTGGTGGCTTATGGGGGACCGATATCCTGGGGTTATGGCCCTTACCCCACCGTTTACGCCGGCATGATCCAGATCGGCACCACACCGTCCGACTGCCCGGGCGATCATCAAGGCTAGCTCTCCAATTCGACTACGCTGATCGAGCGCGTTTCCTTCCTGCGCTCGTCTGATTGGAGACACCGACATGATTCGCTCTCTGTTGACTGCCCTGACACTGCTCGCCCTGAGCCTTGCGGCCCACGCTGACATCACGCCATTTCCTGCGGCCTTCCGGGTTCAAGAGATCCCGGTCGACGGCGCGACAATGCACGTGCGCGTCGGTGGCAAAGGCCCGGCCGTGGTGCTGTTGCATGGCTTCGGCGATACCGGTGACATGTGGGCGCCGCTGGCGGCGGATCTGGCGCGTGATCATACGGTGGTGGTGCCAGATCTGCGTGGCATGGGTTTGTCGTCGATCCCACAGAGCGGCTACGACAAGAAAACCCAGGCCGGTGACATTCGCGCGGTCTTGAGCGCGCTGAAAATCGAGCACTCGGTGATCATCGGCCACGACATCGGCACCATGGTCGCCTTCGCCTATGCCGCCCGCTATCCCGAGCGTACCGAGCGTCTGGTGGTCATGGACGCGCCGGTCCCGGGGATCACGCCATGGAACGACATCGTGCGCTCACCAATGCTCTGGCACTTCGACTTCGGCGGCGCCGACATGGAGCGTCTGGTCGCCGGACGCGAGCGCATCTATCTCGACCGTTTCTGGAACGAATTCGCCGGCACTCCGGCGAAAATCGACGAAGGTACTCGGCAGCATTACGCCAGACTCTACGCCCGCCCCGGCGCCATGCACGCGGCGTTCGCGCAGTTCCGCAGCATTCGACAGGATGCGACCGACAACGAACCTGTACTACAAAAGCGCCTGAGCATGCCGGTGCTGGCCGTGGGCGGTGAGAAATCCTTCGGCAACAACGAAGCGATCGTCATGCGTAACGCTGCGGACAAAGTCACTGAAGTGGTGATTCCCGGCGCGGGACATTGGTTGATGGAGGAAGCGCCGGCGCCGACGATCAAGGCTGTTCGGGACTTTATTTCGATGTGAGGGAGTGGCGGTGTTTTTGCTGCGCATGCCAACCACGAGGAACGCCGAAACTAGTCACCGCCGCGATTCACGCTTAACATACCCGCAACTCGTATTACCGCGGCTGCTGAACCCGGTATTCACGAGGAAACAATCATGGAAAGAACCCGCGCCTGGCGACGTCAACAGGCCCGTAAATGCGGCAATGGCAAAGCGGCCGATCCGCTGAAGTTCAAGCCGCCAAAGAACTGGAAGTTGATGTACACCCGTTCTGACAAGCTGGTCAGGGCACGCCAGCTCGGCATGCCCTACCCCATCCGCACCACGCGCCAATTGTTGGATCAAGAGTGACCAATCTCCTGTTCATCTGCAGCCGCAACCAGTGGCGCAGCCCCACGGCCGAAGCCATCTGGCGCCGTCGCCCCGGCTTCGATGCCCGCTCGGCCGGCACCAGCCCCAATGCACACAAGCCTGTCGGCCCGGCGGATATCCGCTGGGCCGATGTCATCTTCGTGATGGAGCGCAAACACCTGAATCGTTTGCAGGCCGAATACGCCCGGCTGCTTGAACACAAACCGATCCACACGCTGGATATTCCGGATGACTACCGCTACATGGATCCTGAGTTGATACGCATCCTCGAAGACACCGTTCAGCCTTACCTCAACGCCTAGGCCATTGGCTTGAACCACTGCCACCGCCACTAACACATCGAGTAAAAAAACATGAATCGTCAGAAAAAACTGCAGCAGTTGTTCAAGGAAAAAGCCAAAAAGGCCAACGCGAAACTGGCCCCGAAAAAGCCTAAATACATCAGCAAGGCCGAGCGCGCGAAGCTGGAAGCCGAGGCTAGTTCGGAGTCGGTGGTTTCCTCCGAGGGCTGATTCAGGCTTCTGCCCTACAGTTCACAGGGCGCGCCGTCCTCGTCGAAGTAGTAGATGTTTTCATGCTTGTAACCCCACTGACCACCGTGCAAACGGATATGCGGTTCGAACGTGAAACAGGACACCTCACCCAGTTGCCGGTGATTACCCGATTCAATGTAGAGCCTTTGCTCCCGTCGCTCGCAGATGCTGTGACCGACGTTGCCAAGGAAGTCCAGATTCTCGAAACCGATATCGAGAACCGCCTCGTTCGCCCACTCATACAATTCGTTAAACGTGGTTTCAGGACGAACAAATTGCAGCATGTGCGCATGCAAGCGTTGTTGCACCGCGTATCCGCCAGTGAACGCCTCACCTACTGGCACCGTTCGACACACCCCATCTTCAACGTAAAACGAACGAGCGCAATCGCCCCAGATCTCGCCTGATCGCGGGCTGAGATCGACGGTTACCAGGTTATGTAAGCCGACCTTCTCTTCACTGGGCTGATAGTCGCGGCCCGACACTGAAAGCAGGCTACGCGACCCCAAAAGTACGAAGGCCGGGCAATCGTAGTACCAGGTTTGCGGGTACCCCGCGTGCGCCAGCCGGTCGGCGGCGAACTTTGCGATAGAGGCTTCCGAAGAGCCTGGGGTGATGTGATCAACGAGTTGGGCGAGAACGGATTTCGCCGCTGCCTGGACGGGTCGATTGCGTGGCGCGGGCATGAACGGAAGCTCCTTTTATGGCCGGTTCGATTAAAGCTGATTGAGTATCCGCAGTTACTTTCCTCCAGCCGTCGGCCAGCGTTTATTGGCTGACACAGCGTACTCGCTCACTCAAGCACTGCTTTCAGGCTCTGATCTCTGCCAAGTAATTTTTGAGCTTTTCGTACTCGTCAAAAGTCAGTTCATAAGTGACGAGGATTTTCTGTCCCGGCAGTGGTTTAAGCGCCAGTAGTCTGTGCAAAAACTGCCACGCCCACACTAATAAAATCAGAAACACCACGTAGACAAGAAGATAAATACTGAAGACAAATATAAGCTGCGAACCATCACTAAAATCCAAAAGCGAAGAAAGATAGATCAACGTATTGGTAGCAACTATAAACAACAGCATAAAAATCCATAACAGAAAGTTCCGCACACCGACTGACAGCTTCATACTTTTCATTTTCGGTACCTGAGTAGCTAAACGTATAAAAATTCAAAAAAAATGCTGAGCGAGCGCCTGAATCAAATGCCTGTCGTCACGTAATACCAACCCCCGCCCATCTCGGTGACGCTGGCTTTTTCTGCCGCGTCAGGCTGGTATTTGGCGAGCGGTGAATAGACATAAGATGCGTAACATAGAAAGCACGAAAGATCGATTTGTGCGAACGACACACTGCCTTGCGCGGACTGAACGCTGAGCCTTACAGGAGCAATTTTTGCCTTTTTCGCCGCCTCCCTGGCTTTTGCAAACAGCGCTGTTCCTGATCCATTAAACGGTGTTTTCTCGTCACCGACTCCACAAGTCGAGGCGGTCGAGTTGGCATACTCAGCCGACTCTACACGTACACTCTCACACCAGTCCTGGTCCTGATAATAAGAGATTCCATAGCCGTGAAACGTCGTAACCAGAGCATCTAACCGAGGCACCATTTCGGGCTTCGTTGAATCTGCCATTGCGTAGATAACCAGCACAATCAAAGCCAGTATTGCGGCGATACCCAACACTAACTTAATCAAAACCGAGGCCAGATATTGAATCGTGCAGAGTAGAACATGGGCTGTCGATTTAATGAAACGCATCATGACGATTTAAATACTCCGGCCAGCGAAAACAGCACGCAATTCGGTAGTTTCACCGGCGTGACTTCTTTCATCTCGTGGAGGTTTGGATATGGCGGGAATAAGCACACTTCCATGTTCACTCTTCAATCATCCTTGTTCATCCCGGTAAAATCCTGTCCCGGGAGTGCGGCGCAGAGGATACACCATCCGCTCAGTCATCTTTTACACGTCAGCCACGCTCCCCAAAACAGACTGCTGAAAAACCGCGTCGCCTCGCCAAACCCTGCCTCATGTAACAGCGCTTGAACCGCCGCTTCGGAATGTGGCGGATCCGCGCCTTGAAGAATCTTGCCAAGCTTGGCCCTCACCTCCTCCGCATTGGCACCCTGCTGCCGCCAGCGTTGCCCCCACGCCGCCAGCAATAGCGGCTGGCTGGCGTAAGCGTAATGGTTGCCCGCCAAAATCAACGGAGCGCCAGGTTTGAGACGAGCCTGAATGGACCGCATGATTGCCAGTTTTGGTTCGTCGCCATTCAAGTGATGCAGCACACCGATCAACGTGGCCGCATCGAACAACTGATCCGCCGGCAAATCGTCGACCAGTCCAAGATGCAACGCCGTTCTGTCCTGCAAGCCATGGGCCTGCAACTGCTGCGTCGCGGCGTCCAGCATCGGCGCGGAAGGATCCACCGCCGTGAAATGCCAGTCCGGCTCCAGCGACGCCATCGCGATGAATTCCTGCGCCGTACCACCAGCGCCGACCACCAACACGTTTGCCGAGGGCGAGTGACCGAGGCTGGCAGCCAACATGCACGCCGCCAGATCGTGGCAGGCGTCATAACCGGCCAGGGCAATGCGGCTTTGTCTGGCGTATTCATTGGCGCGGGAGGTGTCGAATTTATCGGCGGATGGGGGGGCGGATGCGTTCAATGGGCGATTCTCCTTGTCTTTGCAGCAAGGTACGCCGGGGAATCGGATAAGAAAAATGCATTGATTTTATGCGGTGCATTCCCATGAGGAATGCACAGTGCAAACACGAAACCGTCGATGCGCCTCTTTGCTGCTGAGGCTTACTCAGTTACTCGACGCTTAATGCCGCGAATGGCGTTGCGGCAATCCTCCAGCAACTCCTCCCGAAACGGTTCGATATCCTGCCACTCCATCAGTTGCTTCAACTCTTCAGCCGCGACTCTGAGCGGCTGCCATTCAGAATGCTCAAACATGAACCAGTCATCACAGTGAAAAGCCGCTTCCGTCAGACCATTACATTGCTCCCACAGACTTTGCAGCCGCGTTCTGACGTCCATCGGCAACGCGCTGGCGCAGGCTGTCAGTGTTCTTTCCAGCGGTAGCATTATCTCCGACCAGGTCTCACAGGCTGGGCAATACGGGATCGCACAGCGCTGTTGTTCCGGCGTCATGGCAAGAAAGTGAAGAGCCAGAAGCCCCTCGCACACGGCAAAGACCCGGCCGTACTCATCCTGGCCAAACCACTCCCACATCGTTGCAGAAAAACCCATCACCCGACTCCGGAAAACCGTCCACCCAATACACCGACCCTGGCGGCGAGGATGCACTTTAACAGCGTGCTTTTGGCAGTGACATGCAGTGTTTGTTTAAGGAATTTCTGGAGGCGTTTAAATGACACGCCACGTTACGCCCAGAAGGCTACAACACCTTGCGCCGTTGCCTACGACTACGCCAGAATCCGCCGGCTTGTGCGCCTGGAGGGTGAGCTCTATCGTTCATCGGTCACTGAAATAGCAGTGATCGGGTTTGGTAGCCCGTCTTCCACATGGCGTATTGCGTCACCTATCGCAGATGCTTTCTGGCATCCGCTTGATGGTGGCCATGCGCAGGGCGTCTTCGGGCGCGCCGGTTTTTTCCATGTGGGCCGGTCTACCAACCTTCGTATGGCCGCCACCCCTCGTTTGGTAGCGAGAGTGGATGGCTCCTTTGACCACATATGGAGTTTCATCTATGTTCAAACCAACGCCGAACCCACCAGAAACAGATCCAGCCTCCCCTTACGAATCCCCCGATTCCAAGAAATTCCACGACGCGGCAGAACGCGCCCTCGACCACTACCTCAAACCTGCCACGGCGATCATGGCTGCGCCGTATAAACCCAGCACGATGTTTCTGGTTGATCCGCAGGCTGATGCCGAATCGTTGCTGGCAAATGCCTGCGAATCGCTGGCCTCAGCCAGTGTCATGCTGGGTGATGTTGCCGGGCTTGTGGAGGGGTCGGTACGCAAGACTTTGCTGGGCATTGCGCAAGTGGTGATGCTTGGCGAGTTGGCAGTCAATCGAGCCTTGGACAAGATTGATGTAACCAAGTAGCCCCTCTCGTTCAGTGGCGATCAACAAGCTTTTCGCCACTGAACAGCGCCTCCGCCATCGCCCGGAAGTCGTCACCGGATGAGTGACTGCAAAACTCTATTCCGCCAACCGTAACCGCAAATGGCTTCGATGGGATAAGCCTGCCTGCAAGGCAAACGCTGCTATTACCGTAGCGGGCGCGGAAAAGCTGCTCAGGCTGCCGCCGCAAAACATCAACGCCAGCCCCAAAGCGGTGGCGCCAAACCAGGCCGTCAAGCCCACCGGGTTAAACGCGACCACCCGTTCGAGCGCTGCCACGTCACTGCGTGCGTAGAGAATGTGCGCCAGCGCCACACCCACCCAGGCCACCACGAAAATCCCCTGATAGGCCAGCGCCTTGAGGATGTAGGCAAACACGTCCGCGAGCATCAAGCCGTAGACGATCACCCCCACCGCCACTGCCCACATCAAGTACGAACCACGAAGGCCAAATCGCGCAAAGAATGCCTGCATGTTCAGGGTCGCCAAGTAATAGTTGGCTGTGTTAATCCGGGTTTGCGTGGCCCAGACAAACAGCAAGCCCCACAGGCCCATCAACTGCAAAATCGCCATCACCACCGAGACTTCGTTCAGTGCGCCTTCGTGAGGAATGCTGCTGACCAGATAAATGCCCGCCGCGCCGTTGAGCAGAAACGTCACCGCGTAGAACGGCATGCCGAAGTTCCAGCGACCGTGGTACTCGGCGTCTTCGGGTTTGCCGAAACGCGCATAGTCGAAGGTGAACAGCATCAACACCCAGACGCCCATGTAGGCGACAAAACAATCCCACCAGCCGAATGCAGCAGGCGTTGCCGGGCCGAAATCCAGCCATTGCGGCTGGTAGCCATACCGGCTGATCGATAGCCCCACTGCCACCAGCAAGCCACCGAGGTACACCGGCAGCAACACGCCGTTGAGCTTGTCCAGCCAGTGCTGCACGCTGCCCAGAATCATCGGCACGCTGTAAAGCACCACCACTAGTGCCGCTAGCGGATAGATCAGTTCCGGGTACAGGTGATTGAGCGCGACGGCGATCACCGAGCCTTCGAACACCGCGTAGTAAATCGCGGTCGAGAAGAAAATCAATGTCGCCAGACAAGCCCCGGTGCTGCCGAACAACAGCCGGGAAAACAACGCCACCGACAAACCGCTGCGAATCGCAAAGCGGCTGAGCACGCTGTTGACCAGTCCATAACTGATCACCGACAGCACCATGCCGATCAGCGCATTGCGCGCACCGAACGACAACGCCAATGAAGCACCCACCACGATGTAAAACATCGCACTGCACACCGCCCACCAGGCCATGGTCAGCGACAGTCGACCCATGCGCGCATCGGTGGGCACAGGATGATGCGCCGGGTCTTGCCCGGTTTGACTCGATTGCGATAAAGCAGCCATATGCGTGATCTCCAGAACCAGTCAAAGGTTGAAGCGCGGGCAGCCGTCACCGCACCGAAGTGCGGCGTTGGCGTACCGTTTGGCATGGCCCGCGCTAGACGGCGGGCAGAATCAGGAAGGGAACAGCTTGCTCAGGCAGCTGAGTTTTTTCTTATAGGAACGTCGCGCTTCCAGCGCCTCTTCGAGGGTTACCGCGACAAAGCGGGCCTTCTGGTTGGGTTGCATCTGGCCGATCAAATCAAGGTCGGCGCTGATCACCGTGCCAATCATCGCGTAGCCGCCACCGGACACCGCATCACGGTGCAGCACGATAGGTTCGAGCCCGGCGGGCACCTGGATCGAGCCGATCGGGTAGCAACTGTCGACGATGTTCGACGGATCGGAACCGGCGCCGAACGGCTGCTCGCGAGGCTGGAAGCTCAGCGCACTGCCGCCCTTGAAGCGATAGCCGATGCGGTCGGCTTCCGAACCGACCGTCCACGGTTCGGCGAAAAAGCTCTTCGCCGCCGACTCGCTCAAGCGGTGGTAGTACAAGCCCGGTACCACCCGCAGGGTGATTTCGCCACCCAATGATTGCCGTAACGCCATGGGCAAACTGGCCCCGGCACGGCTCTTGCCACTGGCGATGCCCACCGGCAATTGGTCGCCGGCAACCAGACGTCGCCCTTGAAAACCGCCGAGCGCGCCCAGCGCATAAGTGGCGCGACTGCCGAGCACCAACGGCACATCAATGCCGCCGGCAACCGCCACATAAGCGCGGGCACCCGCCTTGGGAAAGTCAAAGCGCAGCACTTGCCCGGCCTTCACGCTGAACGCGGTGTCATGGTGCATTTCCACGCCATCGACCCGAGGCGTCATGTGCGCGCCGCTGACCGCCACCAATGCATCCTGTTGAAACTCCAGCTCCGGCCCGAGCAGCGTGCATTCCAGCGCCGCCGCGCCGGCCGGGTTGCCGACCAATTGATTGGCCGCGCTCAAGGCGTACTGATCAAGCGCGCCGGACGGCGGAATGCCCAAGTGGTAATACCCTTCGCGACCCAGGTCTTGTACCGAAGTGGCGAGGCCGGGTTTGAGGACCTTGATCATGCCAACACCTCCTGCAACAACTTGGGATAGCCAGCGGGATCGGCGAGGAACGCGTCCAGCGAAAACTCCACCGGCCGAATCCGCAGATCAAAGCTACCGGCATCCACTTCAGCGACCGCACGGTCGTAGGCTTCACGGTCCATCGGTTTGAACTGCACGATGTCGCCGGGACGGAAAAACACCATGTGTTCTTTCAGGTACGCGAGTTGCTGTTGCGGGTCGTAGATCGGCGCGGGCGTGACACCAAACATCTGATAACCGCCGGCGCCGCGCACGGAGTAAATGCAGCCAAAGCAACCGCCGTGACCAAGGGTCAATTTCGGTGTGTCGGTGCGCGGACGCAGGTACTTGGGCACCTGCAACTGACGCTCGCGCTCGACCATCTGGAACATGAATGGCAACCCGGCAACGAAGCCGACCATCGAGACAAACCACGGCGCGCCACTGTGGGCCGCGATGAATGCATCGACGTCGGCCAGACCGTTGATTCGGGCGGCGTATTCCAGATCGGTGGCGCTCGGGTCTTGATGGCGGTCGCGAAAACGCATCAGGGTTTCGTGGGTCCAGGGGTCGTTGTAGAGCACCGGGATCTCGATGATCCGCGTCTGCAACGTGCGCTCGGCGACGGCCCCGGCCTCGGCGATCTTCACCGCTTCGAGCAAGGTGTGAGGGGCAATGCGGTCCGGATCAAAACGAATCTGAAACGACGCGTTGGCGAGGCAAATATCGAGCACACCATCCAGCGCCAGGCGTTCTACGGCTCGGGTTACCGCCAGACCTTTGAAGAACGCGTCCAGCGACATGCTGTCGCTGACTTCGGCAAACAAATGCTCGTCGGCGCCAAAACTGTAGCGGATAGGAGTGCTCATGCGTCACCTCCGCTGCGGCGCTCGGCCAGCCAGTTTTCCAGGGTGCCGGTATGGAAATCGGCGCTGTGCAGCCACGGCTGTTCAAGCAATTCACCGTGTAAGGCCAAGGTATTGGCCATGCCGGTGAGTGTAGTTTGCGCCACAGCCATTCGTGCCCGGGCCAGGGCTTCGGCGCGATCCGCACCGTGGACAATCAGTTTGGCCAGCAGCGAGTCATAGTACGGCGGCACGCGGTAGCCCGGATACAGATGAGTATCGACGCGGATGCCCTCACCCTGCGGCCAGATCAGTGCCTCGACCAGCCCCGGGCTCGGAAAGAAATCCCGCGCCGGGTCTTCGGCATTCAGGCGCATTTGCAGGGCCGCGCCGTGTAGCCTGATATCGCTTTGCTTGAAGCCCAGCGGTTCCCCGCCAGCGATGCGCAACATGGCCTGAACCAGATCGATGCCGGTGATCAGCTCGCTGACCGGGTGTTCCACCTGAATCCGCGTGTTCATCTCGATAAAGAAGAACTCGCCAGTCGCATCGTCATACAGGTATTCAAGGGTGCCGGCGCCCTTGTAGCCCAAGGATTCGGTCAGGCGCACAGCACTTTCGCAGAGGGTTTGCCGTTGCTGTTGGCTGAGGACTGGCGACGGCGCTTCTTCGAAGATTTTCTGCCGGCGCCGTTGCAGCGAACACTCGCGCTCGAACAAATGCACGGCATGCTGACCGTCGCCCAACACCTGCACTTCAATATGCCGGGCCCGGCCGATAAAGCGCTCCAGATACACCGCGCCATTGCCGAACGCCGCTTGGGCTTCGCGCTGGGAACGGGGGAATTCTTCGCGCAATTGCTCGGCGTTTTCCGCCAGCCGAATACCGCGCCCGCCGCCACCGGCCGAAGCTTTGATCAACAGCGGAAAGCCAACGGATTCGGCTGCCTTGAGCGCCGCTTCAACGTCGAACAACTCACCCGGCGAACCCGGCACCACCGGCACCCCAGCGGCTTGCGCCGTGCGTCGTGCCTCGGCTTTATCGCCCATGCGCCGGATCGTCTCCGCGCTCGGGCCGACGAAAATGGCACCGGCAGCCACCACCGCTTCGGCGAAATCGGCGTTCTCCGACAGAAAGCCGTAACCGGGATGCACTGCGTTGGCCCCCGTGGCTTTCAAGGCGCCGAGCAAGGCTTCGACATTCAGGTAACTTTTGTCAGCACGGGCCGGGCCGAGAATGTGCACCTCATCGGCCATGCGCGCAGCCTGAGAATCGACGTCCACCTCGCTGCACGCAGCAACGGTGGGAATGCCCAGTTCTTTGGCGGCGCGGATAATCCGCACGGCGATCTCGCCACGGTTGGCGATCAGCAATTTTTCAATGGCGTTGGTCATGATCGCGCCCTTACTCGTCGTCGAGTGTTGCGACGACTTGACCCGGCTCCACCGGATCACCGTCTTCTACCAAAAAGGCACTGAGGCGACCGGCCGTCCCGGCGGTCAGTTCGGAGAACTGCTTCATGACCTCGATCAGGCCAATCACCGTGTCGGCGCTGACCTGCGCACCGACCTCGACGAAGTTCGCCGATTCCGGAGTGGCTTTACGGTAGAAGGTCCCCGGTAACGGGGTCATTACACTGTGTTCGGCCATGTCTGTTCCTCTTGGAATAGTTGTAGAAAGGCAGGCAAAAATGAATCCGTAGGCGAACCCCGGCGTCTGTGTGCCGGGTGTTCTCGTTGGGTCTCAGCGGGGGGCGCGCACCTCGATCCCGGCGCTGTCGAGCGCCCGGCGTGTGGCTTCGACCAACGCCAGGGCGCCCGGCGTGTCGCTGTGCAAACAGATGGAATCGAATTCAATCGCGAGGTCTTCGCCCTCGACGGTGCGCACCACGCCTTGCTGGCAAGCACGCAACACTCGCTCGGCGACGTGGGTTGGGTCGTAAGCCCGCACGTTGCGGGTGAAGACGATGGAGCCGCTGAGATCGTATTCGCGGTCGGCGTAGAACTCGCGGATTACCGGTTGACCGAGTTCCTTGGCAACCCGCCAGATCACCGAACCGGGCATGCAATACAACAACAACTCTGGTTCGAGACGCTGCAGGTTCTCCACCAGCAAACGGGCGGCCTCTTCGTCTCGGGCCAGGTGCATGTAGAGCGCGCCGTGGGGTTTGATGTGTTGTAGCGCCACGCCTTGAACCCGGGCGAGTTCACGCAAGGCGCCCAACTGATAAAGCATGTCGTCGACCAGTTCCTGGGCCGGCGCATTGATGTGCCGGCGACCAAAACCGACCAGGTCGCGAAAACCCGGATGCGCGCCGGTGGCCACGCCCAGGCGCTTGGCCTGTTCAACCGTGCGACGCATGGTGCTCGGGTCGCCAGCATGAAAACCAGTGGCGATGTTGGCCGAACTGATAAAGCCCATCAGCTCATCGTCGACACCATCGCCGATGGTCCAGGGGCCAAAACCTTCGCCCATGTCCGAGTTGAAATCTACTGCCTGCATGACGCTTGCTCCCGACGCTTGTGACTTCATGCAAGCAAAGTTAGATTTCTGTTTACCCCTTGGGAAGATCTATTATCAGATAGGCTTTCTTCTGAAAAACAGATAACCCTCAAAAACCCAAACCTCGTCATCCGGAGTGTTCATGTCGCTGACCTTGCGCCAAGTCCGTTATTTCGTCGCCACTGCCGAGATCGGGCAAATCTCTCAAGCCGCGATTCATTTGAATATTTCCCAGTCGGCGGTGACCACGGCGATCAAGGAACTGGAAGGCATCCTCGGCACGCTATTGTTCCAGCGCTCGGCCCAAGGCATGAGCCTCACCGACGCCGGGCGACACTTTTTGAATCGGGCCTATGTGATTTTGCGCAGCGTCGACGACGCGTTGAACAGCCCGTTGCCGGACATCCGCGCCAGCGGTGTCTTGCGTCTGGCGGCGAGCTATACGGTGATCGGTTACTTCCTGCCGCACCACTTGCAACGGCTCGAACACTGGCATCCCGACGTGACCATCGAAGTCCACGAACAAGAACGTGCAGCTATCGAGCAAGGGCTGCTGGAAGGTCGATTCGACATGGCCGTGGTGCTCACCGCGAACCTCACCCACCCGGACATCGTCTCGGAAATCCTCTTCAACTCCGAGCGCCGGTTATGGCTGCCCAGCCGCCATCCCCTGTGCGAGCGCTCGGCAGTCAGCCTCGCCGACGTGGCCAACGAACCCTACATTCTGCTGACCGTGGACGAAGCCGAACAAAGTGCGATGCGCTACTGGGAACATGCGCGACAACAGCCAAACGTGCGGGTGCGCACCAGCTCAGTCGAAGCGGTGCGCAGCATGGTCGCCAACGGCAGCGGCGTGGCAATCCTCTCGGATCTGGTGCACCGCCCCTGGTCACTGGAAGGCAAACGCATCGAAACCCTGACAGTCACCGACAAAGTGACGCCGATGAGCGTCGGACTGGCATGGCATCGCGAGCGCGAATTCAGCCCTGCAATGCAGGCGTTTCGTAACTATTTCCACGATGCTTTTTTAGCGCCGCAGCAGCTGTCTGCGCGACGCTGAAAAGCCTCATACCCGCGCTGGTTTGAAATTTGGGTTTGTCAGAGTGAGCGTTGAGCGTCTGGATGGGCTTTGTTCGGCCAGAAGCAGACGTCGCATCGGCCTGGCTTCTTCTTCAATCGACAAGACTTGTGAACTTTTTACTAACGGCGTTCAGTCCTCGTCCCTGGAAAATGTCTGTCTTTTGCCACGATCCGACTTCCAAGTCTTTGTTGTACTCCGCACGTTAGATGATCACACCTGATCGAAGCGGGTCGTTGAAGCATTTCAATCCAAACGACCTTGGCGTTCATCTCATGAAATCATGCCTTTTTGTGCTACTGACCGCCTCGATTCCCCATGTATGGGGCGCCGCTATCGAGCAAAAGGCATGTGATGTGGCCGGCAACAGTATTTTGCAGGTCACGCAATGCATGGAGCACTTAGCAGTTCAAAAGCGTGCTGCCGTCGAGCGTCTGTACGCGGATTCTTTGGCAAAAGTTCCTGAAAGCTCGGATGACATACGCGCCACCCGGAAGCAGTTCGAGCAAGAACATGCCGCATGGAGGACGTATGTGAACGAGCATTGCAGTTTTTATGGCGGAGTATCGGAAGGAGCCAGTGCCTGGATGAGTCTTGCTGCATTGCGTTGCGAGCTTGATGAGCTAGATGCTCGCAGTTTCTTTTTGCAAAACATCCCTTGGAATCCAGAACGTTATTAATCGTAGTGGTGATCCGGGATCCGCAGTATTGGTGGCGGCTTGTTTTGCTGAAACAGGGTCGGACGAGCGTCCGCTTTTGGCCATAAGCGGACTTAATGGCGTTTGTGTAGTATCTGCCTCTCTTCCCACCTATATGAGATGCCGATGTCTAGCCGACACTCCCCATCCCCTACAAGAGCTGTCCTAGACCTGCAAAACGCACGTTCGCTTTTGGGAAAGCGGCTGAGCGTGCTGCTGCACGACCAGTACTATTTCAACGACGAGAAAGATCTGGGAGACATAGGTTCTCTAGAGTGGCGTTTTGGCGAGCGAGAAATTCTATCCATGTATCTCTTGAGTGATGGCGAGAGAGTAGGTGCGGACTTGTTGCCTTCTGATACGCCAGCTTCCTTCGAGATAGAGCCGAACGTGACCTGCTCCTGGAAGAGGGAAAACCTGCTTGCAGGTCTATTAGCAACCCACCTCGAGAACACAAAAATTTGCGCAGTTGAGGGAATACTTGACTCCTTCAACGGGCAAGAGCCTTGGCTGGCCGGGTTCAGAGTTACGTTCGAGACCGGTGACTCATTGATCTACCTTAACCAGGGCGACGATGCCGTCGTATTGATTAATGCGCTACCGCCAGTAAGTGTAGGCCTCGAAACCCGCTTCGTTACCTCAATTTAATGACAGCTATGGGTCGACTGCGGACCTTCCCAAAGACAGCAATCGGCCAGAAGCGGACATCGTCTAAAGGAAGCCTTCGGACTAAAAGAAAGGACTTTGCCTTAAAAAGCCGATAGGCTCATGCACTTGTTATCAGTAAAAATCCAGGCGAAGGGACATGGCACTGTCTAAAGGCGATCTCATAAAACTAATCAGCGCTGACCAAGCAACAATAGTTTTAACTGATTGGATTAACTCTCGCGAGGCAGCGCCAGGAGATATCGCTTTGGTGGAAGAAGTCTATATCGGAGAGGATGCTCAGATCGTTCGTCTTCTGTGCGAATACCGTCCGGGTTTTCTAGAGTGGCGAACGGTGTTTTATGAGGCAGGGTTGACCTATGAGTTTCTTCCTCCCCCCCGCTGACGTCACCACTTAAATTTTTGCCTCCGACAATTACTGCCCCCCCCAAGAGCTGCTTATGGAACCTGGATCACCCGAAAGGAAATCAAAAAGAATAGTTCTAACAGTGGTAGTATTTTTGCTTCTTGGCGCAGAGCTTTATTATGTAGGCTGGGCTTCTAAAGTTTCAGCAAGAACAGTTTTGATGCCTGAAATCCCCGAGTGGAGCACATACCTACTGATCAGCTCCATTACTGGGCTTACCGCTGTAATTCGAACACTCTACAAGCGGCCTGGGCGAAAGACAGCAATACAGGCTCTAAACTCTTTTACTGGATGGTTCTGCTTAGGATTTATTCTATCTCTGAATGGTTATGCCACCGCGGCCTATCTTTTGCCTGGCAAGATTATTAGTTATAAGTCTTCATATGAGCTGAGATACCCCGGACCTTCCAGGGGGAAGTTTGGTCGTTGCGAGGCAGGTTTATGGATCGAAGATCAAAGTACAAACCGCTGGATTGAGCTTTGCACGAACAAAATGGATCTGGATAAAAACATACAACAGGGAATGCAGCTCGTATGGGTGAGTGCCCGCACGAATAAAATAGGTAGCTACATTATGAGCTATACTTTCATCTATAATTAAACCCACCACGATAAAATCTTGCTTCCGTGAGCAATAGATTAAGCGGAAGTTATTCTTTAACACCAAGAACAGCAAGAGCTTGATACTCGATGGCGTACTCTGGGCACTCTGCTCGGGCGCTGCGCGGCGAGATATGCCGGAACGTTTCGGCCGACTCGTGGCCGGAAGCGGACGGACAGGAGCGGCAGCTAACGGCCAAAAGCAGACATCGGAATGCGGGCACTTGTATATTCCTCAAGCCGTAAGAAAGTTGTCCGCCAGTACTGCGCAGAAACGGGAAAATACTTCCATGGACCGAAAAAAAAGCAGACCTACCAGCGCCGACTGGGTAATACGCGGTGCTCAACCCGGCAGTATCGAGCGAATCGAAGCGTGGTTCGGCAGTCACGGTTATAACCCGCACCGTCACGACACCTACTCGGTGGGTCGAACCCTCGCAGGCGTACAGAGCTTTCATTACAAGGGCTCGCTGCGCCATGGAGTGCCAGGCAACACGCTTGTGCTACACCCCGACGAACTGCATGACGGTATGGCCGGCACCGACGCAGGATTTCACTACCGTATGGCCTACATCGATCCTGGATTGATCCAGAACGTCCTGGGTGGACAACCTCTGCCCTTCATCGCCGGTGGACTCTCGAACGATCCACGCCTGTACCAGGCCAGCGAAGCATTCGTGCAAGCGTTGGATCATCCACTGGAAACGCTGGAGGAACAGGACGCCTTGTATGATCTGGCTATGGCGTTGCGTGCAGTGGGGGGCAAGCCGCGTGGCCGAAAATGCCTCGATTACCACTCAGCTGAACGCGCCAGGGCGTTCATCATGGAACATTTGCACCTGGGCATCACCCTGGAGATGCTGGAGCATGCCAGCGGACGCGAACGCTGGAGCCTGTCACGGGACTTCAGGACGCTCTATGGCACCAGTCCCTACCGCTTCGTCACCTTACGTCGCTTGGACCGCTTCCGTGGGCTGGTCCTTGACGGTTTCACACTGGTGGACGCCGCGCTTGCCGCGGGCTTTCACGATCAAAGCCACATGACCCGACACTTCACGCGCTGCTACGGCGTACCGCCCATGCGCTGGCTGGAACGCTTGCGACTCACACGCTGAATTGCAGGATCGTACAAGAACGGTAGTTTCCCTGTTCTATAGGCTGACGACTCCAACTACAGAGGATCCGTCATGCCTGAGTCCCGTCATCAACAAGTATCGCTCCCCGTAAACCTGGCGCAAAAGGCTTCGCTAATTGAGCAGCAATGGAGCCCCAGGGTTGTCGCGGAAATGAACGACTACCAATTCAAGGTCGTGCGAATCGAAGGCGAATTCATCTGGCACTCACACCCGGAAACCGATGAAGCGTTTCTTGTGCTGGAAGGCACCTTACGCATCGACCTGCCTGAGGGTTGCGTCCATGTGAAACCGGGTGAGTTGTTTGTGGTGCCACGCGGCGTGGCGCACAGGACCGCCGCGCAAGGTGAAGCGAAACTGATGATGATCGAGCCCCGAGGCATTTTGAATACGGGTCATGAAGATGGCGAACGAACTGCCTTGAACGACGTCTGGGTATGATTCGATGCCGCCGTGCGTAATGGCGGCGTCTTCTGTGGGTCGACTAGCGACCACCACGCAGTACCGCTGATCCACCCTTGTCCTCCCTCAACCTGGCCATCGATAGCAAACTGCGTGCCTGTGACTTAACCAAGCTACGAGTACGTGACATTGCGCATGGGGAGCATGTTTCGTCACGGGCCATCGTGATACCGCAGAAAACTCAACATCCAGTGCAGTTTGAAATTACTGAGCTAACGCGAACAGTTCTGGAGGCTTGGATGCGTAAGGCGCATCTTCGCAGTGAGGACTTTCTGTTTCCGACGCGGTTGCATGACTCAGATCATCTCTCCACCAGGCAATACGCTCGAATAGTCAAACCATGGGTAACAGCCATTGGACTCGACCCGACAATGTACGGTACCCACACGCTACGACGAACCAAGGCTTCGTTGATCTATCGCAGGACCAAAAACTTGAGTGCAGTTCAACTCTTGCTTGGTCATACGAAACTCGAAAGCACTGTCAGGTACTTGGGCATTGAGGTAGACGATGCTCTAGAAATGGCAGAGCAGACAGACGTGTAATTATCCGCTGCGACGGTCTGGGCCAGACCGTCGCTTTCCGGCCAAAAGCTGACGTGTGTTGGCAGAGGCGCTAACCACTCCTGTTTCTAGACTTGTTGTCGATGGCTTCGTAACCTAACCAATGTCTTGCACCTCGTTAAATTTTCACGGACGGTGCAAAGAGCTCGAAATAGTTCAAGAGGACGGTCATGTACCCTTTCGCGATTAGAGAAGGCTATGGCAGTAAAAAACTGCTAGTTGAGTTCTATCCACAGCCATCGGACATTGGGTTTCAGGAGGCGCTCCGCATGGTATTGGTACCATTGGGATTCTCAGTCAACACCACTGAACATGGCATATGGGCATCTCACTCCCATCTAGAAAGCAAGTTTGGAACTTGCCGAATTGACAGCGACTCTTGGAGCGCTTTCGGAGAAGCCGACCACCCCACTCTCAATAGGCAACTAATTTATGAGCTCGGCGCAATGCTGACCGCTAGCGGAGTGTTCGAAGAGGTTTCATGGCATTACGCAGGCAAGATAGGTGGCTGAACGTCTGTAAAAGGCTAGGGGTTGAGGACAGCTATCGGCCAAGATCCGCCAGTCGACGTCCCTTAAACAAGCGCTAAGCAAGGTAAATTTCGCGATGAAAAGCTGGATAGCTAATACGAAAATTAATGCACTGTTAGGGGCTAGCTCTCAAAAATTTGATGGCGTGAAGGTTAGGCGGATCCTTATAGAATACTGCGACAGGTATCAAAAGATTTATCCTTTTGAAATTCTGGAAGAGCCACTTGAATTTCTGAAACACAATGTAGATTCAGATAGTAAATATAGGGAAATGCGAGCGCTGCTTAGGGTTGCCGCTGAAGAATACTGCATTAGTTTAAACGAGATAGCCGATGCTCTTCTTGACCTGATAGACATTCGTGTCCTTACTACGGACCAAGCAAAAAAAATTATTAACCACGTTTTCGAAGCTTTTTCCTGCAATGAAAGCCCCGAAGATTTCATCCCAAGAGAGGATGCCTATTTGTGCAAAAATCTATTTGCGATTACCTCCGGCTAGCAAATGGTTGAAACCTCTAGCCTTGCTCACAATGACGGGCCCAATTGGCGTGACTAGATACTCGCCTCGGGACATTTTTGGGGCTTTGATGACTGGCCGCTTTTGGCCGATATCTGCCGCCCACGGAGGGCACCGCCTGGCCTATAGCCGCTCTCCACTCCCTGCTAATCTCCCCTTCATGAAAACCGCGATCATCTCCGACACCCACGGCCTGCTCCGCCCCGAAGCCCTCGCCCGCCTCCAGGGCGTCGACGTCATCATCCACGCCGGCGATATCGGCAGCCCTGAAATCCTCGACCAACTAGCCGCAATTGCGCCGCTCCACGCCGTACGCGGCAACAACGACCTCAACCTCCCCTGGGCCGCCGCCCTTCCCGACCATCTCACCTTCGACCTGAGCGGCCGGCAAACCCTGCTGACCCACGACATCGCCGACGTCCCCAGCGATCTCGGCCCCGACATCAAGCTCATCATTACCGGCCACTCGCACAAGCCCTTGATCGAATGGCGCGGTGACCGTTTGTATCTCAACCCCGGCAGTGCCGGGCGCCGTCGTTTCAAACTCCCGGTCACGTTGGCCTTGCTCGATGTCACCTCTGAGGCGCTACAACCCGAGCTAATCCACCTCCTGCCCTGAAACTTTTCCTCGACCCGCGCCTTGATCACCTACCCTCATAGACTGTGTGATCAATTCGGGTCCGTCTTCCCCATGCGCAACACATTGAACTCGCTGTTTTTTATCGCACTCATCCTGCTCGTTTCGGGCGGTTCTTCATCACTGTGGGCGGCGGATCTGCCGGCGTCTTCCGAGACCGCTGCCGCGCCGCTGCCGGTGATCAGTCAAAGTGACTTGCAGGCGCTGCAACTGCGCCTCGACGGGCTCAAGCAGCAGATTTCCTCGGCGAACAATTACAACCAGCTCGAAGGGCCGCAGGATCGGGTGCAGGCGTTCATTCTGGATGTTGATCGGTTGTCGGCGTCGTTGCTGCCGCAGCAGGCGCAATTGGCGGTGCAGTTGGGGGTGTTGGGCGCGGCGCCGGATACCGGCGTGGCGTCGGAGCAGGCGGATATCATCGCGCAGCGAGCGTCGCTGGCGGAGCAGAAGAACAAGGTCGATGCGACGCTGAAGAACCTGGCGGCGTTGAAGCAGAGTGCGGCGGATCTGATCACGCAGATTGCCGGGATTCGGCGCACGTTGCTGGAGAGTGAGCTGACGCTGGGCACGGACAGTGTGTTGAGTCCGCACTTCTGGTCGCCGCTGGTCAATCCTCGTGATGACGATCGGCAGCGTTTGCATTTTTTTGTCGGTCAGGTGAGCGATACGTGGGCCACGGTCTGGGCGCCGGGGCAGCGGTTTTATACCAGTGTGCTGGTGTTGCTGGCGCTGCTGATCTGGACATTCGGGCGTCGGCTGGCCGAGCGTGGGCTGACGTGGCTGTGTATTCATCGCATGCCGGAGGGGCGTGTGCGGCGCAGTGCGCTGGCGTTCGCCTCGGCACTGGCGACCATCGTCACCACGGGGATTGCCCTGCAGATTCTGTTTTACGCCTGCACCCGTCACGCGCCTTTGCCGCCGGTGCTGGAGACGTTTTCCGAGGAGTTTGCCAAGGTTGTCTATGCCTGCGTGCTGATCACCGGGCTGAGCCGCGCGCTGCTGTCGACCGAGCATCCGTCGTGGCGGTTGCCAGCGATTGCCGATCCGGTGGCGCAGGCGTTGAAACCCTATCCGCGCATTCTTTCCTGCACGTTATTAGTGCTGGTGACGTTGGTGCAGGTCAGCAATGCCACCGGCATGAGCAGCCAGATCGTGATCGCCGGACGGGGCGTGATTGCGATCGTGGTGATGGTCATCGTCGTGACGATGCTGCTGCGCGTCAGCAAAGTGCGCAGAGGGCTGATCGCGGCCAATGATCCGCAGGCGACGGGCAACACGTTTGCCGGGGTGATCTACACCGCTGTCAGTCTGGCTATGTTTGTCTCTGGAGTTGCCCTGCTCACCGGGTATGTCTCGCTGGCACGCTTCATCACTTATGAAGTGGTGTGGGCGTACATCGTCTTGTCGGGTTTTTACTTGCTGATTCAGGTCATCAAGGACGCTTGCGAGTACGTGTTTTCGCCCAAGCATTCAAGCGGCAAGGCGCTCAAGCAGTTATTGGGAATCAGTGATCGACGACTGGATCAGATTTCGATTCTGTTGTCCGGGGTGAGCCGCGCCGGGCTGTTGTTGCTGGCGATCATCGCGCTGTTTGTTGGCGGCATCGGCACCACGCTCGGACAGTTGGTCCACAACATCATGGCGATCCTCGGCGGTGCTGGATTGCGCAAGTTGAACATCGTGCCGGGGCATTTGCTCAACGCCGCTTTGGCGCTGTTGATCGGCATCTACCTGATCCGTGCGTTGCGCCGTTGGCTGGACAATGAGTTCCTGCCCAAGACCGATATGGACCCGGGAATGTGCGCATCGTTGAGCACACTGTTTTCCAATATCGGTTATGCGCTGGTGATCCTGCTGACGCTGTCGTCGCTGGGGGTGCAGTGGACCAATCTGGCGTGGATCGTCAGTGCGCTGTCAGTGGGGATCGGCTTCGGTTTGCAGGAGATCGTGAAGAACTTCGTCTCGGGGCTGATCCTGTTGACCGAGCGCCCGGTCAAGGTGGGGGATCTGATCAGCATCAGTGGGGTTGAGGGCGATATTCGCCGGATAAACGTGCGCGCCACGGAGATTCAGTTGAGCGATCGCTCGATCGTGATCGTGCCGAATTCGCAACTGATCTCGCAGAACCTGCGCAACGTCACCCTGGGCGGCAGCGCTCAGGGTGTGGCGTCGCTGGAGCTGATGTTTCCGCTGGATATCGATCCCGAGCAAGTCAAGGAACTGCTGCTGAACACCTACCGGGAGAACGAAAGCATCCTCGATAAACCGGCAGCGTTCGTGCGTTTCAGCAAGTTGTCGCCGGATGGGATCACGCTGACGATCACCGGGTATGTGGGCAGCCCGAGGATTGTCGGGGTGACCAAGAGTGATTTGTTGTTCGAGATTCTCAAGCGTCTGGGGGCGGCGGGGATTGAGTTGGCCAAGCCTCCAGCGAGCGCCTGACTCGCCTCACCGCCAACCCAAGGAGCTGCCGCAGGCTGCGATCTTTTGATTTTGTTGTTTTGGGGGCTGGGGTTGGGGGCATATCCGTTGCTGCGGGTGATGTTTCTGGCGGTTTCGCTCTTACAGCGAGTCACCTTTTCCAGACGCCGAAAAGGTAACCCAAAAG
>NZ_JBIUWQ010000042.1:0-40169 GCF_044743525.1 Pseudomonas sp. NPDC087598
CCGTAACGGAATCGTCCTCGGCGGAGTCCGCATGCCCTAAAGCTCCGGGCAGCAGTCGTGTAACCGCATCGATCAGGACCATGGCCGGCAGCTCGCCGCCAGACAGTACATAGTCGCCAATCGACCACTCTTCATCGACATGAGCCTCAATAAAGCGCTCGTCAATGCCTTCATAGCGGCCGGCAATCAGGATCAATGCATCCGATTTCGCCAACTCGCGTACCGCCGACTGATTCAGTTGACGGCCTTGGGGGGACAGGTAAATAACCTTCGCCGCCTCCCCGGCTGCTGCCTTGGCCTGAACCAGAGCATCTTCCAGGGGCTTGATCTTCATCACCATGCCCGGACCACCGCCAAACGGGCGATCGTCCACAGTGTGATGCCGATCCGTCGTGTAATCCCGCGGGTTCCAACAGGTCAGCTGCAAGAGCCCCTGTTTGACCGCTCGACTGGTGATGCCGTAGTCGCCGATGGCGGAAAACATCTCGGGAAACAAACTGATCACTTCTACGCGCAAGTTAGCCACGCTTAGAAGTCCGCGTCCCAATCCACCTTCATCTCGCCCGCTGCCAGGTCGACGGCCAACACGCATTGCTCCGTATAGGGCAACAAGCGTTCGCGATCATCCAGGCTGCCAGCGCAAGGCTTGACGACCATTACATCATTGGCGCCGGTTTCCAGAAGATGATCGACTTTCCCGAGCAATTGCCCCAGTTGATCGATGACCTTCAGACCTTCTAGCTGGTACCAGTAGTACTCGCCGTCGGTCAATTCAGGGAACAGGTTGCGCGGCACGCAGATCTCGTAACCGGCCAGAAGACGAGCTTCTTCACGATCATCAAGACCCTTGAGCTTTGCGACCAGGAACTTATCGCTCCCGCGTCCACTGACCAGCTCGACCTGTTTGACATTGCCTTCGCGCTTGAGCGTCCAGGTTTTGTACTGCAACAGGTTTTCAGTCGGATCAGTAAAGGAATAAACCTTCACTTCGCCGCGAACGCCATGAACAGAATAAATTTTGCCAATAACGATCAAATCATCGGCAACAGCAGGCGTCGCGTTCATATTGCTCAGGCCGCAGCCTTTGCAGATTCCTTCAGCAACTGAGCAACACGCTCAGAAGGCTGTGCACCAACGCTCAGCCAGTAGGCTACGCGCTCTTGGTTCACGGACAGACGAACTTCCTGACCACGGGCAACAGGGTTGAAGAAACCAACCTGTTCTTTGTGGGAGCCGTCACGCGGGTTACGCGAGTCGGTTACGGTCAGGTGGTAAAACGGGCGCTTTTTGGAGCCGCCAAGGGCAAGACGGATTGTTAGCATGTGAACATCGTTCCTGTAGTCGGTGCTGCAAATCTAAATGCACAGCGGGCATGGGTGCCCGAAAGGCCGCATATTCTAAGGAATATCCGGACTTTTGCAAATGACTTTTTCCGGCGCCCATGGCATGCCGTGCAGATTTGCATATAGAGCCGTCGATGAAAACGGCCAGTCAGCTCCCGCCGAGTGCGGGTTTGCTGTTGATCCCGCTTCCTTGCGGGGCCTGCGCCGGTGCGACGACCGGCGAGATCTTTACATTTTTGGCATGCCGCCGCCGGGCAACATACCGCCCATGCCGCGCATCATTTTCGCCATTCCGCCTTTTGCGGTGAATTTCTTCATCATCTTCTGCATCTGCTTGTGCTGCTTGATCAAGCGACCGATGTCCTGCACCTGAGTGCCGGAACCCATGGCGATCCGGCGCTTGCGCGAACCGCTGATCAGCTCAGGGTCGCGGCGTTCGGCCGGGGTCATGGAGTTGATGATGGCTTCCATCTGCTTGAATTGCTTCTCTGCGGCGTTCTGGGCATTGCCCATTTGCGACAGGTTGACGCCACCGATGCTCGGCAGTTTGTCCATGAGGCCGCCAAGGCCGCCCATGTTCTTCATCTGTTGCAGCTGATCGCGGAAGTCTTCGAGGTCGAAGCCCTTGCCCTTCTTCAGCTTCTTGGCCAGTTTGTCGGCCTTGTCCTTGTCGAGCGTCGCTTCAGCCTGTTCGATCAGGCTGAGCACGTCGCCCATGCCAAGAATGCGCGAGGCGATACGCTCAGGGTGGAACGGATCAAGCGCTTCGCTCTTCTCGCCCATACCGATGAACTTGATCGGCTTGCCGGTGATGGCGCGCACCGACAGCGCAGCACCGCCACGGGCGTCGCCGTCGACCTTGGTCAGGATCACACCGGTCAGCGGCAGCGCGTCACCGAAGGCCTTGGCCGTGTTGGCCGCATCCTGACCGGTCATGGCGTCGACCACGAACAGGGTTTCGACCGGGTTGATCGCGGCGTGCAGCGCCTTGATCTCGCCCATCATTTCTTCGTCGATGTGCAGACGACCGGCGGTATCGACAATGACCACGTCGATGAATTTCAGTTTTGCTTCTTTAATAGCCGCGGTGGCGATGTCCACCGGCTTCTGGCTCAGGTCGGACGGGAAGAACGTCACGCCGATGTCGTTGGCCAGGGTTTCCAGCTGTTTAATAGCCGCCGGGCGGTAAACGTCCGCCGACACGACCATGACCGACTTCTTCTTGCGCTCTTTAAGGAAGCGCGCAAGTTTACCGGCGGTGGTGGTTTTACCGGCGCCCTGCAAACCGGCCATCAGAATGACGGCGGGCGGCACGGCGCTCAGGTTCAAGTCTTCGTTGGCCGCGCCCATCAGGCTTTCGAGTTCGGCCTGGACGATCTTCACGAACGCCTGGCCCGGCGTCAGGCTGCGCGACACCTCGGTGCCGACAGCGCGCTCCTTGACCGAATTGACGAAGTCCTTGACCACCGGCAGGGCGACGTCGGCTTCGAGCAACGCCATGCGCACTTCACGCAGGGTGTCTTTGATATTGTCTTCAGTCAGCTTCGCCTTGCCGGTGACATGGCGCAGCGTCTGCGAGAGACGGTCGGTTAAGTTTTCAAACATTGCGCGATCCTTTCAGGCCCTGTGTAGACCGGGATAATGGCGGCCCAGACCGGAATCAACATGTGCTCGGCGAGCCTGCGGCGTGGGCAGGTCGCGGATTATAGCGAAGACTGCGTCGGGCGGACACCTCGCACTTTCGTGCGGTGGCGGTTCTATGCCAAACTCAGCCCCTTTCGGGCTTGCCTAACAGGATTTATGCTCCCCTTGTCACCCAGTTTGCTGACTACTCTCGCCGCCGCCCTTCTATATGCCGCTGCGACTCTTTATCAAGGCACTCGTCTGGCCACCGGCGCCAAGGCGAACAAGCGCCTGCTGGTTACCCTCGGCATTCTCGCCGTGGTGGCCCATAGCGCCAGCCTGCTCACGCACTTGCTGACGCCGATCGGTCTGGGCCTGGATTTCTTCAGCGCCTCCAGCCTGATCGCCGCCGCAGTGATTGCCCTGACCCTGCTCGCCTGCTCGCGGATCCCGGTGGAGAACCTGCTGGTGCTGTTGTTCCCGCTGGGCGCGATCACCGTGTTGCTGGCGCAGTTCGCGCCGGCCGGCACGGTGCAGATCATCGATGAAGAGCCGGGCATCCTCGCCCACATCCTCTTGTCGATCCTGGCCTACGGCATGTTCACCATCGCGGTGTTCCAGGCCTTGCTGCTACTGGTGCAAGACCACCAGCTCAAGCACAAGCATCCGTCCGGGCTGATCAAAAATTTCCCGCCGCTGCAAACCATGGAAAGCCTGCTGTTCGGCTTCCTCTGGGCCGGCTGGACGTTGCTGTCTCTGTCGCTGATTTCCGGCTGGCTGTTCGTCGAAAACCTGTTCGCTCAGCATCTGGTACACAAAACCCTGCTGGCTTGCCTCGCCTGGGTGGTGTTCAGCGTGCTGTTGTGGGGTCGCAATCGTCTGGGCTGGCGCGGCCACAAGGCGATTCGCTGGACCCTCGCCGGTTTCTGCCTGCTGATGTTGGCGTATTTCGGCAGCAAACTGGTTCGTGAATACATCCTGCACATCTGACGGGCGGCATAAATGGACGGTTTGCCCATAGGGCCGATGCTCGCAATATTTGTCCTGCTGATTTTATGGTCGGGGCTGTTTACCGCCGTCGAAATCGCGCAGCAACACCTGCTCGCGCAACGCACCGCCTCACGTGCCAGCGATAAGCCGCTGGCGAAGCTGAGCTTCCCGCTCGACAGCCTGATCCTCTGCAATACCTTGTGTCGGGCACTGGCGGTGATCATTGCCACGCTGCTGGCGATTTTCCTTTGCGAAGAAAACGGCCCATGGGCCGCGTGCCTGAGTGCTGGTGTGATCTTGCTGGTGTTTGCCGATTACTTCCCCCGCTCGCTCGCCAAACGCTACCCGGATGCGGTACTCACCTTCGGCAATACCTTGCTGACGGTGCCGCTGAAAGCGGTTTACCCGCTGGCCTGGCTGCTCAGCCGTATCAGCGGTTTGCTGATTCGGCCGTTTGCGCGCAAAGCCCAAGTGGTCCAGCAAAGCGAGGACGACTTGCCGGCGGATCATCCCGATGATCCTGAACACCCGACGCGCACGCATCCGGTGTCAGGCATTCATGCGCTGGACAACATCACCGTCAACGACATTCTGGTGCCGCGCAGTGACGTCGACGGCATCAACCTCGATGACCCGATCGAAGACATCATCGAACAACTGCGCCACAACAAACGCACGCGCCTGCCGGTATTTCACAGCGACATCAACCAGGTCGAAGCCGTACTCAATACCCGGCAGATCCGTCACCTGTTGAACAATGATGGACTGACCCGCGAAGCGCTGCTGGCCGCCAGCTACGAGCCGTACTTCGTGCCGGAAAGTACGCCGTTGCAACTGCAACTGCTGAATTTCCACAAGCAGCAGCGCCGGTTGGGCATGGTGGTGGACGAGTACGGCGAAGTGCTGGGCATCGTCACCCTGGAAGACATTCTTGAAGAGATCGTCGGCGAGTTCGAAAGTGAGCACAGTCTCGACAACTCGCACATTCACCCGCAGGCCGATGGGCGCATGGTGATTGATGGCGCGGCATCGATCCGCGAACTGAATAAATGCCTGGGCTGGCACTTGCCGAGCGATGGGCCGAAGACGCTGAACGGATTGGTGACCGAAGCACTGGAGACCATTCCGGAAAGCGCGGTTTGCCTGAAGATCGGCCGTTATCGCCTGGAGATCCTCGAGACCGAGGAGAACCGGGTGAGCAAGGTGTTAATCTGGCATACGAGTTCGGTGCCTGCCAAGATCTAAGCGTTGTTGTGGCGAGGGAGCTTGCTCCCGCTCGGGCGCGCAGCGTCCGCAAATGTGTTGGGGTCGCTTCGCAACCCAGCGGGAGCAAGCTCCCTCGCCACAGAATCTCAACTGACCTCAGATTTCATTGGCTCTGCCAGCCCTCTTGTTCATTTGTTAGCCCCCTTCCTATAATCGAGGCGCTTACCCAAGCGCCGCCGAACCTCGTGCGTACCCCGCACAAGACAGGTTTCGGCTATTTCCGCTGCACTCCGACGACTGTTCCTACTCGAAACAGCGCTCGCGCCTCATCCCACATCCCTGGGTGTTCGACCATAATAATTCGCTCCAACGGAGCTCATGACTGTCAGGGATCACCGCATGACGACCAGTACCGCTTACAGCGACACCGCGCCTGCCCAACCGACCAACTCCGCTACTCGCGTGGCCACGGCGAGTTTTATCGGCACGGCCATCGAGTTCTACGATTTCTATGTGTATGCCACGGCCGCCGCACTGGTGATCGGACCGGTGTTCTTTCCGCAGACCTCCGGCACTGCACAGATGCTGTCGGCGTTTCTGACCTTCGGCATCGCTTTCCTCGCCCGCCCGCTGGGCTCGGCGCTGTTTGGCCACTTCGGTGATCGCGTTGGGCGCAAATCGACGCTGGTCGCCTCGCTGCTGCTGATGGGCGTCTGTACGACGCTGATTGGCGTGCTGCCCGGTTACGACAGCATCGGAGCCTGGGCGCCGATTTTGTTGTGCGTGCTGCGTTTCGGTCAGGGTTTGGGGCTCGGCGGCGAATGGGGTGGCGCAGCACTGCTGGCCACGGAAAACGCGCCGAAAGGCAAACGCGCCTGGTTCGGCATGTTCCCGCAGCTTGGTCCTTCGATTGGCTTTCTCGCGGCCAACGGCTTGTTCCTGACCCTGGCCATGACCCTCGACGACGAGCAGTTCCGCAGCTGGGGCTGGCGTATTCCATTCCTGCTTAGCGCGTTGTTGGTGATGGTGGGCCTGTACGTACGCCTGAAACTCCACGAAACCCCGGTATTCGCCAACGCCATCGCCCGTCAGGAGCGGGTAAAAGTGCCGTTGGTCGAACTGTTCAGTCAGTACTGGGCGCCGACTCTGCTGGGCGCGGCGGCGATGGTGGTGTGTTATGCGCTGTTCTATATCTCGACGGTGTTTTCCCTGAGCTATGGCGTGTCCACGCTCGGTTACAGCCGTGAGACGTTCCTCGGTCTGCTGTGTTTCGCGGTGCTGTTCATGGCGGCAGCCACGCCACTGTCGGCGTGGGCAAGCGACCGTTACGGGCGCAAACCGGTGCTGATCATCGGCGGCGTGCTGGCGATTCTGTCCGGGTTTCTGATGGAGCCGTTGCTGACTCAGGGCTCGACCTGGGGCGTGGCACTGTTTCTGTGCATCGAGCTGTTCTTGATGGGCGTGACGTTCGCACCGATGGGGGCGCTGCTGCCGGAGTTGTTTCCGACGCATGTGCGTTATACCGGCGCGTCGGCGGCGTATAACCTGGGCGGTATTGTCGGGGCCTCGGCGGCGCCGTTCTTTGCGCAAAAACTGGTGGCGATGGGTGGTTTGAGTTATGTCGGCGGGTATGTGTCGGGGGCGGCGGTGCTGAGTTTGATTGCGGTGCTGTGCCTGAAGGAAACGCGCAATAACGATCTGAATCAGGTTGCCTGACAGATCGCTATCGCGAGCAGGCTCACTCCCACATTGAATCTGTGCCGAACACAAAACCAGTGTGGGAGCGAGCCTGCTCGCGAAAGCCGCAACGCGGTTTACAGCTCTACGACAACCGCCTGAGCAGCACGGGTCGCTTTCGCGCGAGCCGCTTCGATCGACTCATCCCGCGCCAGCGCCACACCCATACGACGCTGACCATTCACTTCTGGCTTGCCAAACAACCGCAGCGCGGTATCCGGCTCGCTCAACGCCGCACCAAGATTGGCGAATGCCGTCTGGGTCGACTGCCCTTCCACCAGAATCACCGCCGAAGCCGAAGGCCCGAACTGACGGATCAACGGTACCGGCAGACCCAGAATTGCCCGTGCATGCAGGGCGAACTGCGACAGATCCTGGGAAATCAGCGTCACCAGACCGGTGTCATGCGGGCGCGGCGATACTTCGCTGAACCACACCTGATCACCTTTGATGAACAACTCGACGCCAAACAGACCACGACCGCCCAGCGCTTCGGTCACGGCTTTGGCAACACGCTCGGATTCCGCCAGGGCAATCGGGCTCATCGCCTGTGGCTGCCAGGATTCCTGATAGTCGCCCTTTTCCTGACGGTGGCCGACAGGCGCGCAGAACGTGGTGCCGCCGACATGACGCACGGTCAGCAGGGTGATTTCGTAGTCGAAATCGATGAAGCCTTCGATGATCACCCGACCTTTGCCGGCACGACCGCCCTCTTGCGCGTAATCCCAGGCTTTCTGCACGTCATCAGTGCTGCGCAGCAGGCTCTGACCTTTGCCCGACGAACTCATTACCGGTTTGACGACGCAAGGGAAACCCAGGTCCTCAACGGCTTTGCTGTAATCCTCGAAGGTGTCGGCAAAGTGGTACGGCGAGGTCGGCAGGTCCAGCTCTTCGGCGGCCAGACGACGGATGCCTTCGCGATTCATGGTCAATTGCGCAGCGCGAGCGGTCGGGATCACGGTGAAGCCTTCGGCTTCCAGTTCGACCAGTGTGGCGGTGGCGATGGCTTCGATTTCCGGCACGATGAAGTGCGGCTTCTCGGCTTCGATGACGGCACGCAGGGCGGCGCCGTCGAGCATGTTGATGACGTGGCTGCGATGGGCAACCTGCATGGCCGGCGCGTTGGCGTAACGATCGACGGCAATCACTTCAACGCCCAGGCGTTGCAGCTCGATCACCACTTCCTTGCCCAACTCACCACAGCCACACAGCAATACGCGGGTCGCGGTTGGCGACAATGGAGTTCCGATACGGGTCATCTCAGGTCCTCAAAGAAGCGGATCATCGAGGAAAGCGTCGCCATGCGCACTTTCCATGGGGAGAAAGCGCGGCATTTTACATGAACCCGAAGGTTTGGCTTCAGCTGGCGACGGCCTGTTTGCGTTCGCGCCAAGCCATGATCAACCAGACGGCGGTAACGCCGGCGAATTTCGAGGCCAGGGCGGTGATGATGACTGGCGGCGTCATCAGATCGATCATGCCGAAGAAGATGAAGGTATCGAGGGGAATGCTCAGCGCCGAGCTGATCCACAAGCGGTCACGCAACGGCCGTTTGGTGATGCTGAAGACCAGCCAATCGATGATCTCGGAGACGGCGAACGCCGTGGCACTGGCCAAGGCAATGGATGGATCGGATGTCACATACGACAACACCAGCGCCGCCAGCATCGCCACGATGGCGCCGTGGCCGAAACGGGTTTGCACCATGTCGCGCAGCACGAACACCAAACCGCCCCACGCGGACCAGATGATGTCGAGGTGCGGCGCGGTGGAAAAGGCGAAGTTGATCAGCACAACGCTGCTGATGTAGGCGATGAGGAAAATCATGGGGGAGCGACCTGTCAGATTGGCGCACAGGTTACTTGAGGAGAAGAGTTCGGCCAAGTCGGCGAACAAATTGTATACATCTGTCAAACCTGACGACTTACCTGTGGCGAGGGAGCTTGCTCCCGCTGGGGCGCGAAGCGGCCCCTCTTTTGATCCTGAAAAGCGAGGTCTGCTGCGCAGCCCAGCGGGAGCAAGCTCCCTCGCCACAAAGACTCTCCAGCCAAACCATCAGCGCTTGGCAGGGATCATCCACACCAAACCGCTCGCCTTCGCCCGCTCATGACACAGCCCCAGCACCACCCGGCGCTCGTCATTGTTCATGCGGCCCCAACGGGTGATCTCCTCGACCGTACGCTGGCAGCCGGTGCAGATGTCATCCTCATCCAGCGCACAAATATTCACGCATGGCGAGGCGACTGGTCTTTCGGGGGTAGTCATTCTTCCTGCTCAACCAGATCGCGCGCATAACGCTGGGAGTTATGCACATAGTGGGCGGCGCTGGCCTCGAGCATTTTCTTCTGCGGCTCGGTCAGCTCGCGCACGACCTTGCCCGGCGAGCCCATCACCAACGAACCGTCCGGAATTTCCTTGCCCTCACCAATCAGCGAGTTGGCGCCAATGATGCAGTTCTTGCCGATTTTCGCGCCGTTGAGAATCACTGCATTGATGCCGATCAGGCTGTAATCGCCCACAGTGCAGCCATGGAGCATGGCGTTGTGGCCAATGGTCACGCCGGTACCGATGGTCAGCGGGTAACCCATGTCGGTGTGCATCACCGTGCCATCCTGCACATTGCTGTTCTTGCCGATCAGGATCAATTCGTTGTCGCCACGCAGCACTGCGTTGAACCAGACATTGGCGCCCTCTTCCAGTTTGACCTTGCCCACCAGTACGGCGTTGGGGGCGACCCAGCTCTGTGGGTGGGTTTCGACGCGGGCGTCGCCCAGGCGATATTTCATCTTGTTTTCCTCAGGGCTCACGGTGCTCGGCCATTCGAACGATGGCTTACGTGTTGATAAAGCTTTTAGGGGGTTGGTGCAGACTGATCCTGGCGTCATAGAGCAGGTTGATCAACTCGACGATCATGATCGCCGTCAGTCCCCAGATCTTGAATTCGCCATAACGATAACTCGGTACGTACCAACTGCGGCCCTGATAGTCGATGCGATGAGTGTGTTCGCGGGGATCCTTGCGGAAGAACTCGAGGGGGACGCTAAACACGGCGGCGATTTCCGCGTCGTTGGGCTGGTACTCGACAAAATCGGGGATCACGCCGACATAAGGTGTGACCTTGATCCCATGCAGCGAGATCAGCGGGCTCAGCGGGCCGATCACTTCGACCAGTCCCGGCGGCAGGCCGATTTCTTCTTCAGCTTCGCGCAGGGCGGTGAAAATCAGGTCAGGGTCTTCCGGATCGCGGCGTCCACCCGGGAAAGCGACTTCGCCGCCATGGGTCGAGAGACCGCTGGCGCGCAGGGTCAGTACCAGCTCAGGCTCGGCACTGCGGGTGATCGGCACCAGAACGGCGGCCTCGGGGAAACGTTTGTCAGTCTCCAGCGTGCGCGGTGTGTGGTTGCTTACCCGATGCAGTAGCTCGTCCAGCATGAGTGTTCTCGATCTGTGCCTTACCCGGCATCATGCACCAATCATTGCGGTCGCCCAAGCCCCTCGCCGGAGCATGTCGCGAAACGACAACTTGCCGACCGGCACCGCTGCACGCCAAGATAGGCGCAGCATTCAGGAACCCCAGCATGAAATTTTGCAGCCAGTGCGGCAACCCGGTGACCCAGCGCATTCCCGAAGGCGATTCGCGACTGCGATTTGTCTGTGACAGCTGTCAGACCATTCACTACCAGAATCCCAATATCGTCGCCGGATGCGTGCCGACCTGGGGCACTAAAGTGCTGCTCTGCCGCCGAGCCATCGAGCCACGCCTCGGTTACTGGACGCTGCCCGCCGGCTTCATGGAAAACGGCGAAACCATCGAGCAGGCCGCGATCCGCGAAACCGCCGAGGAAGCCTGCGCCCGGGTGCGCAACCTGAACATCTATACGCTGATCGACGTGCCGCATATCAGCCAAGTGCATGTGTTCTTCCGTGCCGAACTGGTCGACCTCGATTTCGCCGCCGGCCCCGAGAGCCTCGAAGTGCAATTATTCGACGAAGCCGACATTCCATGGGACGAGCTGGCTTTCCGCACGGTGGGCCGTACCTTAGAATGCTTCTTCGCTGATCGGCGCGTTGAGGAGTATCCGGTTCGTTCGGAATCGATTCCGCCGTTGGTGCAGCCGGTCATTATTTGATTCGGTGATGGCACCGGCTAGAAGGTCAAAAGATCGCAGCCTGCGGCAGCTCCTACATAAACCTGTTTGCGTCACTCTTTGGGGAATCGTTTCAATGCGCTGGTTGCTTGCCCTGTTCTGCCTGTCGTTCGTTTCGGTATCGCAAGCGTCATTCGTGACCACCGTGACGCCCTCCAATAAGCCTTTGATTGAAAAAGTGCTGGTGCTCAAATCCGCTCATCAACTGCAGTTGATCGCCGACGGCAAGCCACTCAAGACCTATCGCATCTCCTTGGGCAAAGGCGCGAAGAAAGGCCCGAAACTGATTGAAGGCGACAAGCGCACACCGGAAGGTTTCTATTGGATCGACTGGCGCAAGACCAGCGACAAATTCAACCTGTCGATGCACATCTCCTATCCGAACATCGCCGACTCTGCCCGCGCCCGACGTGAAGGTGTCGAACCTGGCGGAATGATCATGATCCACGGCACTCCGGATTCGGAAGAAACCCCGGAAGACCTGTTCCACACGCTGGACTGGACCGATGGCTGTGTCGCCATGCGTAACGTCGACATGCGCGAAGTGTGGAACATGGTGCCGGACGGCACGATGGTCGAGATCCGCCCTTGACCTGTGGCGAGGGAGCTTGCTCCCGCTCGGCTGCGCAGCAGTCGTAAAGGCTGAACACGCGGTATGTCAGACAGTTAGCGGTGACAGGGTTTGGGGCCGCTTCGCAGCCCAGCGGGAGCAAGCTCCCTCGCCACAGATGTGCCCAACCACCGCTACCTTTGGTCGGCATTAAAAAATAAATCAAAAGATCGCAGCCTGCGGCAGCTCCTACATGGGTGATACCACTCTCAACTGTAGGAGCTGCCGCAGGCTGCGATCTTTTGTTTTTTACAGCCAACCGCTAATACCACTTAAGACCACACCCTTCCTGACCCGCCATTTCATTGGGTAATCAGCCATTTCTCTGCGTTGACATGGTATTCAAGTGGTATTAATTTCCGCCCCACAAGCGAGCCACAACAATCCTATACTCGCGCCGGAAATGACCTACATGAACGACTTCCACGCCCTACGTCCAGATGACTCCCAGCCGACGCCGTTGTACCTGCAACTGGCGCGTAACCTGGAAGCAGCGATTCATGCCGGGCAGTGGAAAGCCGAACAGGCGATGCCGTCCGAGCGCAATCTCAGCGAGCAACTGGGCATCTCCCGGGTCACCGCCCGCAAAGCGCTGGAGGTCTTGCTCGATCAAGGTCTGATCCGTCGCCTGCAAGGTTCCGGCACGTTTATCACACCACGTCTGGAACAACCGCTGTCACGCCTCTCGGGCTTCAGTGAGATGCTCCGCCTCAAGGGTTTTGTGCCCAGCTCACAGTGGCTGGAGCGTGAAGTCACCCTGCCGACCCACGAAGAATTGATCCGCCTCAGCCTGTCGCCGAACGACAAGGTTGCGCGCATGAAACGCCTGCGCAAGGCCGACGACACCGTGATGGCCATCGAGATGAGCACCCTGCCCGCCTCGATCATGCCCAAGCCGCAACTGGTCGGCGATTCGCTCTACGAATACCTCGACGGCATCGGCAAACCGATTGTCCGCGCCCTCCAGCACATTCAGGCGATCAATGCCTCGGACGAGTTTGCCGCACTGGTCGGCATCGCTCCCGGCACCGCCATGCTGCTGATGACCCGGGTCGGCTACCTGGAAGACAACACGCCGATCGAAGTCACCGACACCTATTGCCGCAACGACTACTACGACTTTGTTGCAGAGCTGCGTAGATAAAGAGCTGCGTCGTTAATCCGGCGAAGCCGTCAAACAGCGAGAACCGAAATGTCTGAAGACAACATCCTCACCGCCCACGGCTGGGTTCGCGGCCGGCTGGTCCACGAACACGGCAAAGTCGTGTCGATCGAAGGCGTGCCGTGCGATCCGGCCGACAATGACCTGCCTTATCTGCTGCCAGGCTTCATTGACCTGCACGTCCACGGCGGTGGCGGCAAAGACATCATGGAAGGCGCCAGCGCTTTCGAGACCATCACCAAAACCCACGTGCGTTTTGGCACCACCTCGCTGCTGGCCACCACCATGACCGCGCCGAGCGCCGAAATCTCCAGCGTCCTGAAGGAAGTAGGAGAATTCTGTGAACAGCGTCCGAAAGGCGCTGCCCGAGTGCTCGGCGTGCACCTCGAAGGCCCGTACATCAATCCCGGAAAACTCGGCGCACAACCGAACTTTGCCCACACCGCGTTGATGGCCGAAGTCGAAGAATATCTGGCGCTGGCACCGATCCGCGTGATCACCATCGCCCCGGAAATCGCCGGCCACGACGGTTTGATCCGTGAACTGAGCAGCCGTGGCGTGCGCATGCAGATCGGCCACACCCTCGGCAGTTACGAGGAAGGTGTTGCCGCACTGGATGCCGGCGCGACCAGTTTCACTCACCTTTACAACGCCATGAGCCCGCTGCATCACCGTGAACCGGGGATCGTCGGCGCGGCGCTGGCCCACGCCAAATTCGCCGAGCTGATCCCGGACTTGCTGCATGTGCACCCCGGCGCGATCCGCGTGGCTCTACGCTCGATCCCGTGCCTGTATTGCGTCACCGATTCGACCGCCGCCGCCGGCATGCCCGACGGTGAATACAAGCTCGGCAGCCACACCGTGACCAAATGCCTGGGCGGCGTGCGTCTGCCCGACGGCACCCTGGCCGGCAGCACCCTGACCATGGATCAGGCTCTGCGCAATCTGGTGAAGATCGGTCTGCCGATCGCCGAAGCCTCGCAACGTCTTTCGCAATTCCCCGCCGACTACCTCGGCATCAACGAACGCGGGCGCCTCGAACAGGGTGCCTGGGCCGACTGCGTGCGGCTGGATCGCTCACTCACACTGACCGCCGTCATGGTCGAAGGAGAAGACATTGACTTCAAAAATGCTTGAAGAGGCGCTGTCCTCGTTCGAGGCCGTACAAGCCCAACTGCAACAACTCGACCCGCAAATGATCGAGATCGCCGGGCGTCTGCGCCGTCAGCCACCGCAAGTGGCAATGACTGTCGCACGCGGCAGCTCCGACCACGCGGCGAGTTACTTCGCTTACCTGACCATGCAGCAATTGGGTGTGCCGGTGGCGTCGTTGCCGATGTCGGTGGTGACCATGCAGCAAGCGCCGTTGAAGGTCAGCGGTCAGGTCGCGTTCGCCTTTTCGCAGTCGGGTCAGAGCCCGGATCTGGTCAACAGCCTGCGTCTGTTGCGCAAACGCGGCGCACTGAGCGTGTCGATGGTCAACGCCGCCGACTCACCATTGGAAGCCGCGTGTGAATTCAGCGTGCCGCTGCTCGCCGGTACTGAAAGCAGCGTCGCCGCGACCAAAAGTTTCATCGCCACCCTCAGCGCCAGCGCCCGTTTGATCGCGCACTGGAAAGAGGACAACGAACTGTTGGAGGCGCACAACGCCTTGCCCGACGGTCTGCGCGAAGCGGCGAAACAGGACTGGAGCGTGGCCATCGAAGCGTTGCGCGACTGCGAACGCCTGATGGTCATTGGTCGTGGCGCCGGTTTTGCCATTGCCCAGGAAGCCGCGCTGAAGTTCAAGGAAACCTCGGCCATTCAGGCTGAAGCGTTCAGCAGCGCCGAAGTCCGTCACGGCCCGATGGCGCTGATCGACGAACACTATCCGCTGCTGGTCTTCGCCCCACGCGGTGCCGAACAGGCCGGCCTGTTGAGCCTCGCGGCAGAAATGCGTCAACGCGGCGCCCGTGTGTTGCTGGCGGCACCGGATGACATCAGCGAACGCGACCTGACCCTGACCCGCGCCGAACACCCGGCCCTCGATCCGATTCTGGCGATCCAGAGTTTCTACGTGATGGCCGCCGGTTTGGCCGTGGCCCGAGGCATGGACCCGGATCAACCGCGCCACCTGAGCAAAGTTACGCGTACGCACTAAGCCCGAATGACTGCACACCTGATGAGACCGAGCCATGCACAACAACAATAAAGAGCTGACCCTCAGCGCCCCGCTCAGCGGCCCGGTGCTCACGCTCGCCAAAGTCCCGGACGCAGTGTTCGCCAGCGGCGCAATGGGCGACGGCATTGCCATCGACCCGATCAATGACACCCTGTACTCGCCGTGTGCCGGGGTGATCATCCACGTTGCACGCACCGGCCATGCACTGACCGTGCGCGCTGACAACGGTGCGGAAATCCTTCTGCACCTGGGCCTCGACACGGTTGAGTTGAACGGCGAAGGCTTCTCGATGCTGGTCAAGGAAGGCTTGCGGGTGAGCAAAGGCCAGCCGCTGTTGCGCTATGACCTGGACAAGGTCGGACAACAATGCAAAAGCCTGGTCAGCTTGTTGATCCTGACCAACAGCCAGGATTTTCAGGTAAGGCCGATCACACTCAAAGCAGTGAAAGTTGGCGAGCCGTTGCTGCACATTGTTGCGCGCAACAGTTCGGCGGCGAATGTTGAAGAACTCGGCGGGCCTGAAGTTCATGGGCATGTGTTGGTGGCTCATCGCGGAGGTTTGCATGCGCGCCCCGCCGCATTGATTCGGCAGACCGCGCAAGGCTTCAAGAGCCAGTCGCAACTGCACTTCGCCGGTAAATCGGCGCCGTGCAACAGCCTGATCGGTTTGATGGGGTTGGCGATTGGCGAGCAGGACGAAGTGCAAGTCAGCTGTCAGGGTTCGGACGCCGAAGCCGCACTGCAAGCCTTGCTCACGGCATTGGCCACGGCGTTGCCGGACGATCATCACGCTGCGGCGCCGGTCAGTGTTGCCCCGCTGAAACGTCCGGCCGAAGCCGGGATATTGCACGGCGTGTGTGCTGCGCCGGGTCTGGTCGGTGGACCGTTGTTTCGCTTGAACGCGATCACGCTACCGGTGGATGCGGGTAACCATGATCCGCTTGAGCAACAACAGACTCTTGAAACCGCGTTGAATCAGGTACGCCGCGAGATCGACGGCACACTCGTTCAAGCGAAAAAACAGCGGAACGCCGACGAAGAAGCGATCTTCGCCGCGCACCTGGCACTGCTGGAAGACCCGGCCCTGCTCGATGCCGCACAACAATCCATCGAGCAAGGCACAGCAGCGACTCATGCCTGGAGTCAGTCGATTGATGTCCAGTGCGAAGTGCTTCAGCACACCGGCAGCGCGCTGCTGGCCGAACGCGCCAACGACTTGCGCGACCTCAAGCAACGGGTGCTGCGTGCCCTGCTCGGCGAAGCCTGGCATTACGACGTGCCGGCCGGTGCAATCGTCGCCGCTCATGAGCTGACGCCGTCGGATCTGCTGCAACTGAGCGCGCAAGGTGTTGCGGGTCTGTGCATGGCTGAGGGTGGCGCGACTTCGCATGTGGCGATTCTGGCACGCGGTAAAGGTTTGCCGTGCATGGTGGCGTTGGGTTCGACGTTACTTGATCAGCCGCAGGGCCAAGCGGTGGTGCTTGATGCGGATGGTGGGCGCCTCGAACTGGCACCGAATGCCGAACGTCTGGCTGAAGTTCAGCAAGCGCAAATTGACCGCCAGCAGCGCCGCGATGCTCAACAAGCCAAAGCTCATCTGCCGGCCGAAACCCGGAATGGCGTACACATCGAAGTGGTCGCCAATGTTGCTTCCAGCAGCGAGGCGGCGGACGCCTTTGCCAACGGCGCCGACGGCGTCGGTCTGTTGCGCACCGAGTTTCTGTTCGTTGATCGCCAGACCGCGCCGGACGTCGAAGAACAGCGCAGCGCCTATCAAGCCGTCATCGATGCGATGGGCGACAAATCGGTGATCATCCGCACCATCGACGTCGGCGGCGACAAGCAACTCGACTATCTGCCACTGCCGGCTGAGGCCAACCCGGTGCTCGGCTTGCGCGGCATTCGGCTGGCTCAGGCGCGTCCGGAAATCCTCGACCAGCAACTGCGTGCGCTGCTGCAAGTCAGCCCGTTGCAACGCTGCCGGATCCTCTTGCCGATGGTCACCGAAGTCGACGAACTGCTGCACATCCGTCAGCGCGTCGATGCCTTGTGTCTGGAACTGGGCATCAGCCAACGCCCGGAAATCGGCGTGATGATCGAAGTCCCCGCCGCCGCGCTGCAAGCCGAGCAACTGGCCGAACACGCCGACTTCCTCTCGATCGGCACCAACGATCTGTCGCAATACACCTTGGCCATGGACCGCGATCACGCCGGCCTCGCCGCCCGCGTCGACGCCCTGCACCCGGCGCTGCTGCGCCTGATCGCCATGACCTGCGAAGGCGCGGCGGTGCACAAACGTTGGGTCGGCGTCTGCGGCGCCCTCGCCTCGGACCCTTTGGCAACACCAGTGCTGATCGGCCTCGGCGTCACCGAACTGTCGGTGAGCCCGGTGCAGATCGGTGAAATCAAGGATCGCGTGCGCCAGTTGCACGAAGCCGAATGCCAACGCCTCGCCCTCGACCTGCTCAAGCTGAGCAGCGCCTCTGCGGTGCGTCACGCCTGCCATCAACATTGGCCTCTGCGCTAACAAAAAGCTCTCTATAAAAGAGCAGGGAGAACCACCATGTACCAACTCTTCATCGAAGGCCTGCAACGCCTCGGCCGTGCACTGATGCTGCCAATCGCGATCCTGCCGATTGCCGGCCTGCTGCTGCGTCTGGGTGACACCGACCTGCTGAACATCGCGATCATTCACGATGCCGGCCAGGTGATCTTCGCCAATCTGGCGATGATCTTCGCCATCGGCATCGCCGTCGGTTTCGCCAAGGACAACAACGGCACCGCAGGGCTGGCCGGGGTGATCGGTTACCTGGTGATGATCTCCACGCTCAAGGTGCTCGACGCGAGCATCAACATGGGCATGCTCGCCGGGATCGTCAGCGGTCTGATGGCCGGCGCGCTGTACAACCGCTTCAAGGACATCAAGCTGCCGGAGTACCTCGCCTTCTTCGGTGGCCGGCGTTTTGTGCCGATCGTCACCGGATTCGCGGCAGTTGGTCTCGGCGTGGTGTTCGGCTACATCTGGCCGCCGATCCAGCACGGCATCAACAGCTTCGGCGCACTGATGATGGAAAGCGGCAGCCTTGGCGCCTTCGTCTTCGGCGTGTTCAACCGCCTGCTGATCGTCACCGGCCTGCACCACATCCTCAACAATATGGCGTGGTTCGTCTTCGGCAACTTCACTGATCCAACCACAGGTGCGCTGGTGACTGGCGATCTGTCGCGCTACTTCGCCGGTGATCCGAAGGGTGGCCAGTTCATGACCGGCATGTTCCCGATGATGATCTTCGGCCTGCCGGCTGCGTGCCTGGCGATGTACCGCAACGCCCTGCCGGAACGACGCAAGGTCATGGGCGGGATCTTTCTGTCGATGGCACTGACGTCTTTCCTGACCGGGGTGACTGAGCCAATCGAATTCGCCTTCATGTTTCTGGCGCCGCTGTTGTACCTGCTGCATGCCCTGCTGACCGGGCTGTCGATGGCGATCACCAATGCGCTGAACATCCATTTGGGCTTCACGTTCTCTGGCGGCTTTATCGACATGGTCCTCGGTTGGGGCCGCTCAACCAATGGCTGGCTGGTGATTCCGGTGGGGCTGGCTTATGCGGTCATCTATTACGTAGTGTTCGATTTCTGCATCCGCCGTTTCAATCTGAAGACACCGGGGCGTGAGGATGTGGCGGTTAGTGAAAAAGCCGTACTGACTGAAAACGAGCGCGCCAGTGCCTACATCAAGGCACTCGGTGGTGCAGAGAATCTGCTGACTGTCGGCGCGTGCACAACGCGTCTGCGTCTGGAGATGGTCGATCGCAACAAGGCCTCGGATGCAGATCTGAAAGCGCTGGGGGCAATGGCGGTCGTGCGCCCGGGCAAGGGCGGCAGTTTGCAGGTTGTTGTCGGGCCAATGGCGGACAGCATTGCTGATGAGATTCGCCTGGCAATGCCGGCATTGGGGCGTGCGCTGGTGGCCGCATCAGCAGTGGTTATCGATGAACCGAAGACGGTTGTGGTCGCAGGTTCTGAAGCCCAGCAATGGTTGAATGCGCTGGGCGGCGTCGACAACGTGCTGCAACTGGACTGCATTGCGATGAGCCGGATTCGCTTGCAACTGGCGGATGGCAAGGCGTTGTCCGAGGCTCAGTTGAAAGAGCTGGGCTGCCAGGGTGTCAGCCAGTTGGAAGGTGGCGTCTGGCATCTGTTGGTGGGTGACAAGGCTGCAAGCTTGAGCGGAGCGCTTGAAGCGCTGGTCAATCGCAGCGAAGTCAGCGCCAAGGTTTAAATCAGAGCCGCCCTCTGTAGGAGCTGCCGAAGGCTGCGATCTGTTGATATTTAGAAGCAAACCAAAAGATCGCAGCCTCGTTTCAGTCGACAGCGCCTACTGAGGATTCAGCTTACTTGGCGGCGATACACTCAATTTCCATTCGAGCATCGTAGGCCAGTTGATTACCGCCAAAAGCACTGCGCGCCGGGTACGGTTTCTTGAAGTAGTCCTTGTACACCTCATTGAACGCTGGCCATTCCTTGATATCAGCCAACATCACCGTGCACTTGATCACGTCTTTCAATTCATAACCATTAACTTGAAGCGTGTGCTTGATGTTATCCAGTGCCTGGCGCGATTCAGCTTCGATGCCGCCAGGGACCACTTTGTCAGACCCTGCCTTGTCGCCGATTTCCCCCGAGGTGTAGAACACATTGCCTGCACGCACACCATCGGAAAACGGCAGATTGAAACGCCCGGAATCATAGAATTGAACATTGCCTTCGGAGCCGGAATTCCCCCGTTCCGTGTCCGCACATCCCGTCAACGTCACCGTTAAAACGCTGACTGCCATCCATAGAAGTTTTTTCACTGTTCCATCCTTAGTCCAATCGAATATCGGGCACGCGTGAATGACCGACTCAACGGCCATCCATCAAAACCCGTCCTTACAAGAAATTCCTGCCCGGCTAATAAGCTGGAAACAGCAAGCCGGCCGGCATGGTAGCGAGGACTCCCGTGCAGTAGTCGCAAATACACAACCGGTGGCAATTCAGAGCCTCCTATGAGGGGCAGCCTTGTTACCAGCGGCACTTCAGTCACGTTCGTAAATGCGCTTCGCCAGCAAACCTGTCCCACAGGAGAAAGGATTTCAGACTGCGAGAGCGAGCTTGCTCGCGAAGGACGATGACGCGGTGAGCCTGATGAGTCAGGTTTGTGGGTCGACCCGGTCCAGTGCTCGGTTTACTGCCAATTCAGCGAGCATGACGATTTGCTGGATGCCCAGTGCCGTGCTGCGCTGCGCACCGGTTAACTCGTTGGCAAAGTTGCTGGCGGCGGCGCTAGCCGAGGCCAGCGATTCGCAGGCGTGGGCGAGCAGGCTTTCGGTGTCGATACCGGGATGGACGAGGAACATCGTGCTGGGTCGGCGAGGTTTTGCGGGGTCGGGACAGAGGTAAAAGTCGAGGGCGCGCTTGATGGCTTCGCGGTTTCGGACCATTTCTTCGGCGTGGAGGGCTTCTTCGAGTGGGGTTGTGGTTTCGTGGGGTGGATCTGGAACAACTTTATCGGACATAAAAACTCTGCTCGCAATTGGAGCCATCCGTAACCATTTCTCACGTGGCAAAGGGTGGCAGCTATGTGCGGAGTGAGAAACCGGTGAGCAGAAAACCGGCCAGACCAAAGTCTGCCCGCACACAGCCGCCATAGAGCATTGCGACAGCTAATTAGCCGGCGGCAATTATGATCGTACTGATGCTAGTTTCAAGCTCGGCGGGTTCTCACACCCGATCACTGAACCTTCAGCGACAGACAGAGCCTAGAGAGCGGACGTCCGACGGACAACCTGAAAACATCGTGGGAAGGTTCTGCTATTTCGACACAGATTTAAACAGACCAAATCTCTACGTTGACTGGATTGCCCCCATCGCCAGCAGGCTAGCTCCCACAGTGGGTTTTGTGTGCATTCCGCTAGAGAAAGGGCGGCTGTCAGGGCGCCATCGCTGGCAAGCCAGACTCCCACAGGGATTGGGTACATCTGCGATTTTTTGGTCGGCTGTGAGGTCGCTATCGCGAGCAGGCTCACTCCTACATGTTGGACTAAGTGCATCTGCAAGAAAAAGGTCGGCAGTAAGGCCAGCTCCCAAAGTTTCGATTCGCGAACACCCCGCGGCAAAGCCGCCCCACTCAACAGGCCGAGCGTTAGCTCGCCTGCAGCCCTTGATCTCAGAGCCCGTCGGAAGGCTGAGTGGAGGGATTGATCCGGGGGTGGGAGCGCAGCGACCGTTTGGCGCAGCCAAATGCATCGAGAGGAGGTGCAGCGCAGCAAACCGTAGGCGATGCGCCCGGATCAATTCCGGAGCGAAGGAACCCGAGCCTAAGCGAGGGCCGAACGTCAGGGTAAAGCCTTTTGGGTTACCTTTTCGGCGTTTGGAAAAGGTGACCCGCCGTAAGGGCGGAACCCTGAGCGGCCGTTACCGCAGAAATGGATATGTACCCGGTCAGTCAGAACATCATTACCTGCACAGGCGCCATCGCTGGCAAGCCAGCTCCCACACTGTCGGCACTGTCAACTGTCAGGTCTGACAGTTGACCGACTGGACTGAAATTAATACGTTGATTAAATCAGGTCGTTTTCAAGTCGTAGCCTCGATAAACCTGCACTCAATTCATAAAGGATGACTGCGACATGGCAAAGAAAATGACGGACGCTGAACAACGAGAACACCTGATAAAAACCTACAGAGAACTCGATGCAAACCAGGACGGAAGCATAACCATCGAGGAATTCACCAAAGGGACCAAGGGCTACGGCAAGACACTCAGAGAGTCAGTCTGGGCTGAATTCAATCGGAATCATGATGACGGCCTCAGCCTGGAAGAATATCTGGATAGCCAAAATACAAAACCCACTGAATAGTCACTGCCAAGCCGACATCCCTGGCAAGCCAGGCTACCGCAGGGGTTGAGTACACCTGCGGGTGATTGGTTGGCTGTGAGGTCGCTATCACGAGCAGGCTCACTCCTACAGGTGGATGTGTTCAGTCTGCTACAGATTGGTCGGCTATCAGGCCGCCATCGCTGGCAAGCCAGCTCCCAAAGTTTCGATTCGCGAACACCCCGCGGCAAAGCCGCCCCACTCAACAGGCCGAGCGTTAGCTCGCCTGCAGCCCTTGATCTCAGAGCCCGTCGGAAGGCTGAGTGGAGGGATTGATCCGGGGGTGGGAGCGCAGCGACCGTTTGGCGCAGCCAAATGCATCGAGAGGAGGTGCAGCGCAGCAAACCGTAGGCGATGCGCCCGGATCGATCCCGGAGCGAAGGAACCCGAGCCTAAGCGAGGGCCGTGCGTCAGGGCACAGACCTTTGGTTACTTTGGGGCGTTTGCCAAAGTGACCCGCCGTAAGGGCGGAACCCTGAGCGGCCGTTACCGCAGAAATGGATATGTACTCAGTCAGAAAGAAATCCATCGTCTGAACGGCCGCCATCGCTGGCAAGCCAGCTCCCACAGTGGGATCAATTGGCATACAAAATCGGGGACAACAAAAAACCCGCAGACAATCACTCATCTGCGGGTTTCCCGTTTCAGCAGCAAGAAAGATCAGAAATCTTCCAGCCGCCACACCTCATAAGCCGGCGTCTCGTAGGGATGGCTCAACTTCAGAGCCGCCACTACCGCAGGAATCAACTCATCCGCCACCACAAGCTCAACCTTCCACTCCTCAACCCGCTCAACCTGCCCCGCCTCACCCATAAACGGCTGACTGCCGTCCAACGGTCGAAACTGGCCCAAACCAAGCACCTGCCACGCACAGTGATCATAGTCACCGATCCGCCCACCACCGGCAGCGAACACAGCCCCTTTGACCACCTCGACATGACTGTCAGGAACAAAAAACGCGAGCTTGTACACGACGCTTAGTTCACCCACACACGAGCGTTACGGAACATACGCATCCAAGGTGCGTCCTCGTTCCAGTCCTCCGAACGCCACGAGTTCTGCACGGCACGGAACACACGCTCCGGGTGCGGCATCATGATCGTCACACGGCCATCACGGCTGGTGAGACCGGTGATCCCGCGCGGCGAACCGTTCGGGTTGGCCGGATAACGCTCGGTGACCTTGCCATGGTTGTCGACGAAACGCATCGCCACGCAACCCGACAGATCGGCTTCCAGCAGTGCTTCTTCGCTGGAGAACTCGGCGTGACCTTCACCGTGAGCAATGGCGATCGGCATACGCGAACCGGCCATGCCCTGCAGGAAGATCGAGTTCGATTCCTGGATCTGCACCATCGCCACGCGCGCTTCGAACTGCTCGGAGCGGTTGCGCACGAAGTGCGGCCAGAACTCGCTGCCCGGAATCAGTTCGTGCAGGTTGGACATCATCTGGCAACCGTTGCACACACCGAGGGTGAAGCTGTCGTTTCGCTCGAAGAAACCCTGGAACGCATCGCGGGCACGGCTGTTGAACAGTGCCGACTTGGCCCAGCCTTCACCGGCGCCGAGAACGTCGCCGTAGGAGAAACCACCGCAAGCCACCAGACCTTTGAACTCGTTCAGGTCGACACGGCCGGCGAGAATGTCGCTCATGTGCACGTCGATCGCGTTGAAACCGGCGCGGTCGAACGCAGCGGCCATTTCCACCTGACCGTTGACGCCCTGCTCACGCAGCACGGCAACCTGTGGGCGGATGCCTTTCTTGATGTAAGGCGCAGCGATGTCCTGATTGACGTCGTAGCTCAGCTTGACGCTCAAGCCCGGATTGTCTTCTTCCAGCAGCACGTCGAACTCTTGTTCGGCGCAGTCGGCGTTGTCGCGCAGACGCTGGATCTGATAGCTGGTCTCGGCCCACTGACGTTGCAGCAGACGACGCTGGCCTTCGAACACGGTGTCACCGTTGAAGGTGATGTTGATCTGGCCATTGTTGATCGGCTGACCGATCACGGAAACGCAGTCGCCCAGACCGGCGGCGCTGAATTGCGCGAGGATGTCTGGCGTGGCGTCCTGACGAACCTGGATGACGGCACCCAGTTCTTCGTTGAACAGGATCGCGGCGATTTCCGCCGAGGACTCGGCAACGCTGTCCAGGTTCAGGCTCAGACCGCAGTGACCGGCGAAAGCCATTTCCACCACGGAAGTCAGCAGACCACCGTCGGAACGGTCGTGGTAAGCCAGCAGGTGACCGTCGGCGTTGAGGCCCTGGATCACTGCGAAGAAGGCTTTCAGGTCTTCGGCGTCATCAACGTCCGGAGCATGTTTGCCGAGCTTGCCGTGAACCTGAGCAAGGATCGAGGCGCCCATGCGGTTCTGACCGCGACCGAGGTCGATCAGGATCAGGTCGGTGGTGCCCTTGTCCATGCGCAGTTCTGGGGTCAGGGTCTGACGGATGTCAGCCACTGGCGCGAAACCGGTCACGATCAGCGACATCGGCGAGGTTACGGTTTTTTCTTCGCCGTTGTCGTTCCAACGGGTGGCCATGGACATCGAGTCCTTGCCCACCGGAATGGTAATGCCCAGCTCAGGGCACAGTTCCATACCGACCGCTTTCACGGTGTCGTACAGACGCGCGTCTTCGCCCGGGTGGCCGGCAGCCGACATCCAGTTCGCCGACAGTTTGATGTCGGAGATCTTGTTGATGCGCGAAGCGGCAATGTTGGTCAGGGTTTCGCCGATGGCCATGCGGCCCGACGCCGGAGCGTCCAGCAGTGCCAGCGGAGTACGCTCGCCCATCGCCATCGCTTCGCCGGTGTAGACGTCGAAACTGGTGGCGGTGACGGCAACGTCGGCCACCGGAACCTGCCATGGGCCAACCATTTGGTCACGGGCAACAAGGCCGGTGATGGTGCGGTCGCCGATGGTGATCAGGAAGCTCTTGCTGGCGACTGCCGGATGATGCAGAACGCGTTCGATGGACTCGCTGATGTCGAGGTTCGACGGATCGAAGTCATCGCCCAGTTCGGCTTCACGGGTTACCGAACGGTGCATGCGCGGAGCTTTACCCAGCAACACTTCCAGTGGCATATCCACCGGGTTGTTGCCGAAGTGGCTGTCGGTCACGGTCAGTTGCGGTTCGGCGGTGGCTTCACCGACGACGGCAAACGGGCAGCGCTCGCGTTCGCAGATCGCCTGGAAGCGTGCGAAGTCTTCCGGGCCGACGGCCAGAACGTAACGTTCCTGGGATTCGTTGGACCAGATTTCGTGCGGGGCCATGCCCGGCTCGTCGTTTGGAATGTTGCGCAGTTCGAAACGGCCACCGCGGTCGCCGTCGTTGACCAGTTCCGGGAAGGCGTTGGACAGACCGCCCGCGCCGACGTCGTGGATGAAGCTGATCGGGTTCTTGTCACCCAGTTGCCAGCAACGGTCGATGACTTCCTGGCAACGACGCTCCATTTCAGGGTTTTCACGCTGCACGGAAGCGAAGTCCAGATCCGCCGAGCTGGTGCCGGTGGCCATGGAGGAGGCAGCGCCGCCACCCAGACCAATCAGCATCGCCGGGCCGCCGAGCACGATCAGCTTGGAGCCGACGACGATCTCGCCTTTCTTGACATGTTCTTCGCGGATGTTGCCCATACCGCCGGCCAGCATGATCGGCTTGTGGTAACCGCGAACTTCGTCACCGTGCGGGGTGGTGATCGACTGTTCGAAGGTACGGAAGTAACCGGTCAGGGCCGGACGGCCGAATTCGTTGTTGAACGCGGCGCCGCCGAGCGGGCCCTCGATCATGATGTCCAGCGCGGTGACGATGCGCTCAGGCTTGCCGTACGGCACTTCCCATGGCTGTTCGAAGCCCGGGATCTGCAGGTTGGACACGGTGAAACCGGTCAGGCCAGCCTTTGGCTTGGCGCCACGACCGGTTGCGCCTTCGTCACGAATTTCGCCACCGGAACCGGTAGACGCGCCCGGGAACGGGGCAATCGCGGTCGGGTGGTTGTGGGTTTCAACCTTCATCAGGATGTGCACCGGCTCCTGCACCGCGCCGTACTGGCGGGTTTCCGGATCCGGGAAGAAGCGGCCGGCGACGTTGCCGACGATCACCGAAGCGTTGTCCATATAAGCGGACAGCACGCCATCGCTGTGCATCTGATAGGTGTTCTGGAACATGCCGAACAGGCTTTTTTCCTGGCTCTGGCCATCAATATCCCAACTGGCGTTGAAGATCTTGTGGCGGCAGTGCTCGGAGTTGGCCTGGGCGAACATCATCAGTTCGATGTCGTGCGGGTTGCGCATGAGACCGTTGAAGGCGTCGACCAGATAGTCGATCTCGTCTTCAGCCAGGGCCAGGCCCAGCTCGGTGTTGGCTTTTTCCAGCGCGGCGCGACCGCCACCGAGGATGTCGATCGCCGTCAGCGGCTTCGGTTCGGCGTGGCTGAACAGACCGGCGGCCTGTTCCAGATTGGCCAGAACGATTTGCGTCATGCGGTCATGCAGGACATCGGCAATCTGCCGGGCTTCGGCTTCGCTGAACTGACCGGCAACGTAGAACGCGATACCGCGCTCCAGACGCTGGATCTTGCTCAGGCCGCAGTTGCGAGCGATGTCGCTGGCCTTGCTCGACCATGGCGAGATGGTGCCGAAACGCGGCAACACCAGGAACAGACGGCCGGTCGGCTCTTGTACCGGAACACTTGGGCCGTACTTCAGAAGGCGCGCAAGCACCTGCTGTTCGTCGCCGGTCAGGACGCCGGTAACTTCGGCGAAGTGAGCGAATTCAGCATACAAGCAACTGACAGCCGGAACCTTCTGGCTCAGTTGCTCAAGGAGTTTGCTGTGGCGAAAGGCAGAAAGGGCAGGAGCGCCGCGCAGGATCAACATCTTCGGGACAGCCTCGGGAAGGGGTGTGCTTTGAGGCCGTGCATTCTAGCCTAAACCGCCCTCAACATCACCCGAAACGCTACGCACGGTTGCACTGCGATGTCGATCTGTGTTTCTGCCTTGAGAGTCAAATTTACCCGGGGTGTGACGACGGCTTATTTTTACTGTAACAAAATGCCCTACGGCCCCATTCCTGCGGGGTTTCGGTCAGTTTTGTGATCTCTAGCAGACCTGCCCTCAACTGTCGAGATATGGCGCCCGTGGTCCTTTGCGTATACTGCGCAAATGTTTTTCCCAACGGCTTTGCGTCCGCGGTACGCCAAATGGCTGATCGCAACCGGACTCTTCCTGATGCTCGGTGGCTGTGTTGATAAACCCAACACACTCGAGCGCGTAAAGGAGGATGGTGTGCTGCGGGTGATTACCCGTAACAGCCCCGCCACCTACTTTCAGGATCGCAGCGGTGAAACCGGCTTCGAATACGAGCTGGTGAAGCGTTTCGCCGACGATTTGGGTGTGGAACTGAAGATCGAGACCGCCGACAACCTCGACGACCTGTTTGACCAGATCGGTAAACCGAACGGCCCGGTCCTGGCTGCAGCCGGCCTGGTCAGCAGCGAACAACGCAAGAAACAGGTGCGGTTCTCCCACTCCTACCTTGAAGTCACTCCACAGATCATTTATCGCAACGGCCAGTCACGGCCGACCGACCCCGGTGATCTGGTCGGCAAGAAGATCATGGTGCTCAAGGGCAGCACCCACGCCGAACAACTGGCCGAGCTGAAAAAGAAATATCCGGGCATCGAATACGAAGAATCCGACGCCGTCGAGGTAGTCGACCTGCTGCGCATGGTCGACGAAGGTCAGATCGACCTGACACTGGTCGACTCCAACGAAGTGGCGATGAATCAGGTGTACTTCACCAACATTCGCGTAGCCTTCGACCTCGGTGACGCGCGCAGCCAGAGCTGGGCCGTGGGCCCGGGTGAAGACAACAGCCTGCTCAACGAGATCAACGCCTATCTCGACAAGGTGCAGAAAAACGGCACCCTGCAACGCCTGAAAGATCGCTATTACGGGCATGTCGACGTCCTCGGCTACATGGGCGCCACGACGTTTGCCCAGCACTTGCAGCAGCGCCTGCCCAAGTACGAACAGCACTTCAAGACCTACGCCAAGAAAGAAAAAGTCGACTGGCGCCTGCTCGCCGCGATCGGTTATCAGGAATCGCTGTGGCAACCGACGGTCACTTCGAAAACCGGCGTACGCGGCTTGATGATGCTGACGCAGAACACCGCTCAGGCGATGGGCGTATCCAATCGTCTGGATCCGAAGCAAAGCATCATGGGCGGCGCCAAGTACCTCGCCTACATGAAGGATCAGCTCGACGATTCGATTCAGGAGCCGGATCGCACCTGGTTTGCCCTGGCGGCGTATAACGTCGGCAGCGGTCACCTGGATGACGCGCGCAAACTGGCATCCCGCGAAGGCCTGAATCCGGACAAGTGGCTGGATGTGAAGAAGATGCTGCCGCGCCTGTCGCAGAAGCAGTGGTACAGCAAGACCCGCTACGGCTACGCCCGGGGCGGCGAGCCAGTGCACTTTGTGGCGAACATCCGTCGTTATTACGACATTTTGACTTGGGTGACCCAGCCGCAGCTTGAGGGCGATCAGGTCGCTGAAGGCAATCTGCATGTGCCAGGGATCGACAAATCGAAACCGGCGCAAGAACCTGCCCCGCTCTAACAAACACCCCAAAAACAAATGTAGGAGTGAGCCTGCTCGCGAAGGCGTCGTGTCAGTCGACATCATTGTTGACTAATACACCGCTTTCGCGAGCAGGCTCGCTCCCACAGGGGATATGCCTCGGCCTTTAACCTTTCAAAGCAGCAGCCAGGATCAGCGCCTTCATCTCGGAGACGGCAGACTTGAAGCCAACGAACAACGCATGCGCCACCAGCGCATGGCCGATGTTCAGTTCGTTGATACCCTTGATCGCCGCCACGGCTTCGACGTTGTGGTAGTGCAGACCATGACCGGCATTGACGATCAGCCCCTGCGCCAGACCAAACGCCACGCCGTCCGCCACACGCTTGAGCTCTTCAGCCACTTCAGTCGGGGTTTCGGCATCGGCATAACGCCCGGTGTGCAGCTCGATCGCTGGAGCGCCTACGCGCTTCGACGCGGCAATCTGGCGCTCATCGGCGTCGATGAACAGCGACACTTCGCTGCCGATCTTCGACAGACGCTCAACCGCTGCCCTGATGCGCTCTTCCTGCCCTGCCACGTCCAGACCGCCCTCGGTGGTCAGTTCCTGGCGGGTTTCCGGTACCAGGCAAATGTGCGCCGGGCGGATGCGCTCAGCGAACGCCATCATTTCTTCGGTGACGCCCATTTCGAAGTTCATACGGGTTTGCAGCACATCCTTGAGCAGCAGTACGTCACGCTCTTGAATGTGTCGGCGGTCTTCACGCAGGTGCACAGTGATGCCGTCGGCGCCCGCCTCTTCTGCGTCGAGCGCAGCCTTGACCGGATCCGGGTAGCGCGTACCACGGGCCTGACGCAGGGTGGCGACGTGGTCGATGTTCACGCCAAGAAGAATGCGATTGCTGGTGGTCACGGATGCGCGCTCCTGAAGAAAAAGATTCGGCGCACAGCATACGGTGAGATCAGGGCTTGCGAAACAGCTCCCGGCTAACAAGGGGACGACCGCCCAGATGAACGGCCAGTGCCTGACGCATCAGGCGTTTGGCCGCGGACAGTGCGCCGGGCGCCGACCAGTCGGCTTCGGCCATGGCTAGCAATTCAACGCCGTTGAACAGACCCGGTTGCAACAGGAAGACGCGCTCGAGTCCTGCGTCCACTTGCAGGCGATAGAGGCCATCCGCAGCGATCGGTTCGCCATGAATATCGGTGTTCAGGGAGAAACCGTAACCGAGGTCATCCAGCAGGCGCCATTCGAAGGAGCGCAATAACGGTTCCAGCGGCCGGCCTTCGGCCAGTGCCAACAACGTTGCGGCGTAATGATCGAACACCGCCGGATGCGGGTCTTCAGCGGGGAGCAAACGGATCAGCAACTCATTGAGGTAGAGACCGCTGAACAGCGCCTCGCCGACCATCCAGGTCGCGTTACCGGCACTTTCCATGCGCCCGACGTTCTTCAGCTCACCCTTGCCACGAAACTCCACTTCCAGCGGCACGAACGGTCGCGCCAAGGTCCCGGCCTTGCCCCGCGCACTGCGCAATACCGCCCGCAGCCGACCTTGCGGCGTGAGGAAGTCGACCAGCGCGCTGGTTTCGCGATAGGCGCGCGAATGCAGAACGTAGGCGGGTTGGGCGGGAGGTGGGTTTTGCGACATTGAGTTCTCGATGAAGAAACGCAGTTTTACACACAACCCAAAACCACTGTGGGAGCGAGCCTGCTCGCGAAAGCGGAGTGACAGTCAACATCAATGCTGAATGTTACATCCCCTTCGCGAGCAGGCTCGCTCCCACAGTAGGTAAAGGTGTTCTGGAGATCGACGCGGTTACAAGTCGCCGTAACCCAGCGAACGCAGTGCACGCTCGTCGTCGGACCAGCCGCCCTTCACCTTGACCCACAGGTTGAGCATGATCTTGGAGTCGAACAGCAGCTCCATGTCCTTGCGCGCTTCGGTGCCGATGCGTTTGATGCGCTCGCCCTTGTCGCCAATGATGATCTTCTTCTGGCCATCACGCTCGACGAGAATCAGCGCGTGGATGTGCAGCGTCTTGCCCTGCTGCTTGAACTCTTCGATCTCGACAGTGATCTGGTACGGCAGCTCGGCGCCCATCTGGCGCATGATTTTCTCGCGTACCAGTTCAGCGGCGAGGAAACGGCTGCTGCGGTCGGTGATCTGGTCTTCCGGGAAAAAGTGATCGTTCTCCGGCAGGTGATCGGCAATGACCTTTTCCAGCGCGTCGAGGTTGTGCCCGTGCTGCGCCGAAATCGGAATGATCTGGGCGTTCGGCAACTGTTCCTGCAACCACGACAGGTGCGGCATCAGCTCGGCCTTGTCTTCGATGCGATCGGTCTTGTTCAGCGCGACGATCAGCGGGCCTGTTACGTACTGCACGCGCTCCAGGACCATCTGGTCTTCTTCGGTCCACTTGGTGCGGTCGACCACGAAGATCACCACGTCGACGTCTTTCAACGCTGCCGAGGCGGTTTTGTTCATGTAACGGTTCAGGGCCTTTTCGCCACCCTTGTGCATACCGGGGGTATCGACGTAGATCGCCTGCACGTCACCTTCGGTCTTGATCCCGAGCATGTTGTGACGAGTGGTCTGCGGCTTGCGCGAGGTGATCGCAAGCTTCTGGCCGAGGATGTGGTTCAACAACGTCGACTTGCCGACGTTGGGACGGCCGACGATGGCAACATAGCCACAGCGAGTTGCGTTTGTATCAGTCATTGCCATTCTCCACGCCCAGGGCAATCAGTGCTGCGGCGGCCGCTACCTGTTCGGCAATACGACGGCTCACACCCTGACCTCGGCTTTTTTCATTCAGTAAGACAACTTCGCACTCGACGAAGAAGGTTCGGCAGTGCGGTTCACCCTGGATATCCACCACTTCGTAACGAGGCAGTTCGCAACCGCGTGATTGCAGGTGTTCCTGCAGACGGGTCTTGGGATCCTTGTTGGTGTCGACCAGCGTCAGCCCTTCGAACTCGCCGGCCAGCCAGGCCAGAACGCGTTCGCGAGCGACATCCATACCGGCATCGAGGTAGATGGCACCGATCAACGCTTCGAGGGCATCGGCCAGGATCGACTCGCGACGAAAACCGCCGCTTTTCAGTTCACCGGAGCCCAGACGCAGGTAATCACCAAGGTCGAAACCACGCGCCAGTACGGCCAGCGTCTCACCTTTTACCAGGCGTGCGCGCAAACGCGACAACTGGCCTTCACGGGCCAGCGGAAAACGATCGAACAGCGCCTCACCGGCAACGAAGTTGAGGATGGCATCGCCGAGAAACTCCAGACGCTCATTGTTGCGCCCGGCAAAACTGCGGTGCGTAAGGGCCAGAAGCATCAGCTCCTGGTCCTTGAAGGTGTAACCGAGCTGACGCTCGAGACGACTTAATGAGGCGCTCACGGTTTACCCACGCTGAGATCAAAGCTGGATTCCACCGCCATCGCCGGGATACGGCGCAGGCCTGGGACAATTAACGCTGTGTTCAAAAATTAAATCCTGGCTGTAGCGAAGCCGATTGTGCCGGCTCCAGAAATGCATTCGGCGCTGTGGTCAACAGCGCCGTGTGTGATTACTTGATCAGGCCAACCCGAGAGAAATTCGGTAGATGACTGAATTTCGGATCCGGCCAGCTCATCCAGACCGCGAAGGCCTTGCCGACGATATTCTGGTCGGGAACCATGCCCAGCAGATCCTTGGGAATGTTCGGATCATCCCAGAAGCGGCTGTCGTTCGAGTTGTCGCGGTTGTCGCCCATCATGAAGTAGTGCCCGGCAGGCACGGTCCAGGTATGGTCAGGAATGGCGCGGTTGCGGTTCATTTCCTTGCGAATCAGATGCTCGGCGGCGCCGAGTTTCTCTTTGTACAACTCGGCAGTGCCGAGCATGCCCGGCTCGGAACCGGCCAACTGTTCGGCAACCGACTCGCCATTGACGAACAGACGCTTGTCGGCGGTGTAGCGCACGGTGTCGCCCGGCAGGCCGACTACACGCTTGATGTAGTTGACGTTCGGGTCGCTCGGGTAGCGGAACACCATCACATCGCCGCGCTGCGGATCACCGACTTCGATGATTTTCTTGTCGATCACCGGCAGGCGGATCCCGTAAGAAAACTTGTTCACCAGAATGAAGTCGCCGACGTCCAGGGTCGGTTTCATCGAGCCGGACGGGATCTGGAACGGTTCCACGAGGAACGAACGCAGGACCAGCACGATGAACAACACCGGGAAGAACGACTTGCCGTATTCAACCAGCAGCGGCTCTTTGTTCAGTTTCTCGACCACCACGATATCGGGTTGGCTGACACTGCCTTGATAAGAGGCAATGGCAGCACGCCGACGCGGCGCCAGAATCAGCAGATCGAGCAACGCCAACAGGCCGCAGACGAACACGGCGATGACCAGCAACAGCGGGAAATTTAGTGACATAGGACCTAACTATCCAACCTGAGCACTGCAAGGAAGGCTTCTTGTGGAATTTCCACGTTACCGACTTGCTTCATGCGTTTTTTACCGGCCTTTTGCTTCTCGAGCAGTTTCTTCTTACGGCTGACGTCACCACCGTAGCATTTGGCCAATACGTTCTTTCTGAGTGCCTTGACGGTTGTCCGTGCAACGATCTGACCACCAATGGCAGCCTGGATAGCCACGTCGAACATCTGACGAGGAATCAGCTCTTTCATCTTCTCGGTCAACTGGCGACCTTTGTAGTGCGAGTTGTCACGGTGCACGATCAATGCAAGAGCATCGACCTTGTCGCCGTTGATCAGCACGTCCAGTTTCACCAGATTAGCCGATTGGTAACGATCGAAGTGGTAGTCCAGCGAAGCATAGCCGCGGCTGGTGGATTTGAGACGGTCGAAGAAGTCGAGGACCACTTCGTTCATCGGCAAGTCGTAAGTGACCTGCACCTGATTGCCGAGGAACAGCATGTCGACTTGAACGCCACGCTTCTCGATGCACAGGGTAATGACGTTGCCCAGGTGCTCTTGCGGCACAAGAATGTTGGCGCGCACGATCGGCTCGCGCATGTCTTCGATCGATGACACATCCGGCAGCTTGGATGGGTTGTCGACGTAAATCGTTTCACCGGTTTTCAGCACCAGTTCGAAGATTACCGTCGGCGCTGTGGTGATCAGGTCCAGGTCGTACTCGCGCTCGAGGCGCTCCTGGATGATTTCCATGTGCAGCATGCCGAGGAAGCCGCAACGGAAGCCGAAGCCCAGTGCATCGGAGCTTTCCGGGGTGTATTGCAGTGACGAGTCGTTGAGGGTCAGCTTCTGCAGCGCTTCGCGGAAATCCTCGAAGTCATCGGAGCTGACCGGGAACAGACCGGCGTAAACCTGTGGCTGGATGCGTTTGAAGCCTGGCAGCACTTCAACGTCCGGCGTCGAGCTCAGGGTCAGGGTGTCACCGACCGGTGCACCGTGAATGTCCTTGATGCTGGCGATGATGAAGCCCACTTCACCGGCCTTGAGATCAGCGGTGGCGGTGTGTTTCGGATTGAACACACCAACGCTGTCGACCAGATGGATCTTGCCGGTGGACTTGACGAGGATCTTGTCGCCCTTCTTCACGCGGCCATGACGCACGCGCACCAGGGAGACAACGCCCAGGTAGTTGTCGAACCAGGAGTCGATGATCAACGCTTGCAGCGGATCTTCGATGTTGCCGGTCGGCGCAGGAATGGTGTGCACCAGACGCTCGAGCACTTCGTCGACACCCAGGCCGGTTTTGGCGCTGCAGGTGACGGCGTCGGTGGCGTCGATGCCGATGATCTTTTCGATCTCGTCCTTGACGCGATCAGGATCGGCCTGCGGCAGGTCGATCTTGTTCAGCACCGGCATGACCTCGAGGCCTTGCTCGATAGCGGTGTAGCAGTTGGCCACGGACTGGGCTTCAACACCCTGACCGGCATCGACCACCAGCAACGCACCTTCACACGCGGCCAGGGAACGGCTGACTTCGTAGGTGAAGTCGACGTGGCCCGGGGTGTCAATGAAGTTCAGCTGATACTTGATGCCGTCTTTGGCAGTGTAATAAAGGGTGACGCTGTGGGCTTTGATGGTGATCCCGCGTTCACGCTCCAGATCCATGGAATCCAGTACCTGGGCTTCCATTTCACGCTCGGCCAGGCCGCCGCACATCTGGATGAAGCGATCGGCCAGCGTCGACTTGCCATGGTCAATGTGGGCGATGATGGAGAAATTGCGGATATGACTCAAATCACTCACGGATCAACACTCAAAAAGGCTGCAGGCATGGCCCGCCGAAAAATAGCCGGGAATTGTACCTGATACACGGCGCAAGCGTCACGTTCGCCTGTCACCCGGATGGCATGCAAAAACGCCCCGGTCTGTCGACCGAGGCGTTTTCAGGGTTTAAACGATGGATGAAAGCTTGTTCATCAACCGGCTCGTCGCAGCAACCAGACACCCGCGAGCGCACAGACACCGGCCGGCACCAGCACCGCAAACAGCGGCGAGAAACCGAACACCAGGCTCGAAGGGCCGAGCAAATCCTGGACGATACGGAAGGTGAAGCCCACCAATACGCCGGTGAACACCCGCTGACCGAGGGTCACCGAACGCAGCGGACCGAAGATGAACGAAATGGCCATCAGCACCAGCGCCGCAGTCACCAACGGTTGCAACACCTTGACCCAAAATGCCAGCCAGTAACGGCCGTTGCTCAAGCCTTGCTCGGAGAGATAGTGGATGTAACCCCACAGACCGCTGATCGACAGCGATTCCGGGGCCATGACCACAGTGCTCAGCAGTTGCGGGCTCAACGCCACGTCCCACTGCTCGCTCGGGGTATTGACGACTTCAGTGCTGCGTTCATGAAACAGCGTGGTGGCAACGTCGGTAAGCTGCCATTTGGTGCCGTCGAATTCAGCCTTTTTGGCGAAACTCGAACTCAACAGATGGCGCTCCTTGTCGAAGTGATAGCGGGTCACGCCATACAACAGACCGTTCGGCTGAACGGCGTTGATGTGGATGAACTCCTCACCCTGACGATGCCACATACCGTGCTTGGCACTTTGGGCGTCGCCGCTGCCCTGAGCCAGCGAGCGATTGGCCTGAGCCATGCTTTCGGTGGCTGGAGCGACGTATTCGCCGATCAACACACCGGCCAGCATCAGCACCAGCATCGGTTTCATCACCGCCCAGACGATACGGCCGATAGACACGCCAGCGGCACGCATCACGGTCAGTTCGCTGCTGCTGGCCAGACTGCCGAGGCCGATCAGGCAGCCAATCAACGCCGCCATCGGCAGCATTTCATAGAGCCGGCGTGGCGCGGTCAGCAAGACGAAACTCAGGACATCCATCAAGGTGTAGGTGTCGCTGACGTCACTCATCTCATCGATGAAGGCAAACAGGGTTGCCAGACCGAGAATGATTGCCAGCACGGCGATGATCGCCATGAACACGCTGCTGCCGATGTAGCGGTCGAGTTTAACCACGGGCCACCTCCAGCGCAGCGGCGCGACGGCTGGCCATCTTCAGACGCAAAGGCTCCCAGTAAAGCAGACCGAGGCCGATGAACAGGAAGATCGCGTGCACCCACCACAAGCCGAGCGCCGGGGGGATCTTGCCTTTTTCAAGGGCGCCGCGGGCGGCAATCAGGATGGTCAGGTAAGCCATATAAAGAAGAATCGCCGGCAGAAGCTTGAGGAAACGCCCTTGACGCGGATTGACTCGCGACAACGGCACCGCCATCAAGGTCACGATAAATACCAGCAATGGCAGGGACAGACGCCATTGCAGTTCGGTTTTCGAGCGAATGTCGTCACTGCCCAGCAAAGACGAGGTCGGCATGGCGTCACGGTCGGTGACTTCTTCGCTGACGTCCGGTTTAGGTAGCAGCACACCGTAGGTTTCGTAATGAATGGCGCGGTAATCAGCCAGTCCCGGGCTGCCGTCGTAGCGGTAGCCGTTGTCGAGGATCAGGTAGCGATTGCCGTCGGGACGGACTTCCTGACGGCCCTTTTCGGCCACCAGCACAGAAATCCCGCGGTCCTTCTGATCGGCGCCGAGGTTCTTCTGCGAGATGAACACGCTACCCAGGTTGACGCGATCGTCGCTCAGGGTCTCGGTGTACGTCACCCGGGTGCCGTCACGCAGGGCCTGGAAGCGACCGGGTTCAAGGGTGTCGAACTCGGTCAGCGCGTCCTGTTTGTTCAGCAGCAGTTGGAACTGATTGGCGCCTTGCGGGGCCAGCCCCAGGCTCAACCATGCCACGACCAGTGCCACCAGCGTCGCCGGAAACAGGGTCATGCGCAGCAGGCGCTGCTGACTCATGCCGGTGGCCGAGAGCACGGTCATTTCGCTTTCGAGGTACAGGCGACCGTAGGCCAGCAGTATCCCGAGGAACAGACCCAGCGGCAGAATCAGTTGCAGGAAGCCCGGCAGGCGAAAGCCCATGATCAGGAACAACGAACCCGGATCGAGCTGGCCGGCGGCGGCCTGAGCGAGGTATTTGATGAAGCGACCGCTCATGATGATGACCAACAGCACGGCACTCACGGCGCTGAGGGTCAACAGGACTTCGCGGGACAGATAACGGAAGACGATCAAACCAGACACTCCAGGGTTGTCAGGCTAAGGCGGCCAAACAAGCAAACACATCGACCGGCCCGCAACGCAGAGCCGTCGAAAAAAGATGCGGCATTATCCTGTGATTGGGGGCGCCTGTCACTGCGCACACTCATCGGCGTGTGCATTACGTTGAAGATCGTACAACCGAGGGTTGTCAGGCGCGGGGAGCGAGGTTCAAACTGCGGCCCTTGTCGCAGGCTTTGGCCTGCGCCTCTTCTATCTATAAGCAGGCGACTGCGGACTCCGTCGAACGCCTGCATGTTGACCATTCATTCAGGGATCCGGACATGGAACTGGTTGTAAAAAGCGTTAGCCCAGAAACGTTGAAAACCGCCACCCTGGTGGTTGCCGTCGGCGAAGGCCGCAAACTCGGTGTCGCCGCCAAGCAGGTCGACGAACTGAGCGGCGGCGCGATCAGCGCGGTACTCAAGCGTGGCGATCTGGCCGGCAAAGTTGGCCAAAGCCTGCTGCTGCACAGCCTGCCGAACCTGAAAGCCGAACGCGTGCTGCTGGTCGGCGTGGGCAAGGATGAAGAACTGGGCGACCGTCCGTTCCGCAAAATCGTTGCCGGCATCCTCAACACGCTGAAAGGCCTGGGCGGCAGCGATGCCGTTTTGGCGCTGGATGAAATTATTGTCAAAAACCGCGACAGCTACGGCAAGACCCGTCTGCTGGCTGAAACGCTGGTCGACGGCGAATACACCTTCGACCAGTTCAAGAGCCAGAAAGCCGAGCCGCGCGCGCTGAAGAAAATCACCCTGCTGACCATCAAGGCTGCACAAGCCGAAGTGCAACGCGCTGTGAATCACGCCACTGCGATCGCCAACGGCATGGCGTTCACCCGCGATCTGGGCAACCTGCCGCCGAACATCTGCCACCCGACGTTCCTTGGCGAACAAGCCAAGAACCTCGGTAAAGAGTTCAAGGATCTGAAAGTCGAAGTGCTCGACGAGAAGAAGATCAAGTCGCTGGGCATGGGCTCGTTCTACGCCGTCGGCCAAGGCAGCGCCCAGCCGCCGCGCCTGATCGTCATGCAATACAACGGCGGCAAGAAGTCCGAGAAGCCGTACGCACTGGTCGGTAAAGGCATCACCTTCGATACTGGCGGCATCAGCCTGAAGCCGGGCGCCGGCATGGACGAAATGAAATACGACATGGGCGGCGCTGCCTCCGTGTTCGGTACCCTGCGCGCCGTGCTTGAGCTGAAACTGCCGATCAATCTGGTGTGCATCCTCGCCTGCGCGGAAAACATGCCGAGCGGCAATGCGACCCGTCCCGGCGACATCGTCACCACCATGAGCGGCCAGACCGTGGAAATCCTCAACACCGACGCCGAAGGCCGTCTGGTGCTGTGCGATGCCCTGACCTACTCCGAGCGCTTCAAGCCACAAGCAGTGATCGACATCGCCACCCTGACCGGTGCCTGCGTGGTTGCCCTGGGTGCTCACACCTCGGGCCTGCTGGGCAACAATGACGAACTGATCAATCAACTGCTCAGCGCCGGCAAGACTGCCGATGACCGTGCCTGGCAACTGCCGCTGTTCGACGAGTACCAGGAACAACTGGACAGCCCGTTTGCCGACATCGCCAATATCGGCGGGCCGAAGGCCGGCACCATCACCGCTGCCTGCTTCCTGTCGCGCTTCACCAAGAACCTCAACTGGGCGCACCTGGATATCGCTGGTACCGCATGGACTAGCGGCGGCAAGGACAAGGGCGCCACTGGCCGTCCGGTTCCGTTGCTGACTCAATACCTGCTGGATCGCGCCAAAGCCTGAAACCGATGAACCTCGGCGGCGCTGCCTTCGGGTGGCGCCGTTCAAGGCTCAGGAACCGCAATGACCAAAGTCGACTTCTATATCCTGCCCAGCGCCGATCCGTCGGCACGCCTGGATTTTGCCTGCAAGCTCACCGAAAAAGCCTGGCGCATGGGCCACCGCATCTACCTGCATTGCAGCGACGCGGCCCAGCGTGATGAGCTCGATGCGCGCCTGTGGGCCTTCAAGGGCGAAAGCTTCGTGCCCCACGGCCCTGCCGACAGCGAACCGGACGGTTTGATTGTGTTGGGTTTGGGCGATGACTGCGGCGAGCATCAGGATTTGCTGGTCAATCTCGACCTGAAAGTCCCGGTCTTCGCCAACAAGTTCGCCCGAGTGGCGGAAGTAGTGGTTGAAGACCCGACCATTCGAGCCGCGGCGCGGGAGAGTTTTCGCTTCTACCGCGAACAGGGCTATCCTCTGCAAGATCACCGTTTACAGCGACTCTGAGCACTCCAATGGACACTCCGAAACCGCAGCAAAAGTCCGCTCACCTGCTGGACGATCTCGAATCGATCCGTCAGTTGCTCGGCGACGACAACCTGCAACCGCCCTTGCTGACCGATACGGTCGATGACGGTGAACAGGAACAGATTCCGATGCTGTTCGACTCGGTTGGCAACGAGCCGCCGGCCGTCGAACCGCCACCCGCTCCAGCCCCGACACCCGTTGCGAAACCGGTGCCCCCTGTGGATAAAGGCCCGGACGCCCTGCTGCACCTGGACAGCGAACTGCGCGCTGCCGCGCAATTGATCATGCAAGACGTGATCGACGACTTCGCCCCGCACATCGAAACCGAAATCAAACGCCGCCTCGACGCGCGCATGGAACGGTTGCTCAGCCAGTACGAATAACCCGGCCTCAGGTATTTTTTGTGGCGAGGGAGCTTGCTCCCGCTGGGGTGCGAAGCGCCCCCAAAACCATTCAACAGTGTTTTGTCCGCGAAGCTTGCGTGGCAGTGTTTACGACTGCTGCGCAGCCGAGCGGGAGCAAGCTCCCTCGCCACAGAGTTCGCGATCACATTTAGATCTCCATCCGGCCCGCCCCGCTCGCCCTGCGCCCCATGCCCCGCTATACTTCCCGGCTTTTCCTGAATAAATGCCAATAGGGTCCCGCCGCGCATGGATAAGACCTACCAGCCGCACGCCATTGAAACTTCCTGGTACAACACCTGGGAGTCCGAGAACTACTTCGCACCGCAAGGCGCGGGCGATTCCTACACCATCATGATCCCGCCGCCGACCGTCACCGGCAGCCTGCACCGGGGTCA
>NZ_JBIUWQ010000042.1:40179-44410 GCF_044743525.1 Pseudomonas sp. NPDC087598
ATGGACGCCCTGATCCGTTTCCGCCGCATGCAGGGTCGCAACACCCTGTGGCAGCCGGGCACCGACCACGCCGGTATCGCCACGCAGATGCTGGTGGAGCGTCAACTCGAAGCTCAAGGCCAGAATCGCCACGATCTGGGCCGCGAGAAATTCCTCGAGAAAGTCTGGGAGTGGAAGGATCAATCGGGCGGCAACATCAGCCGTCAGATCCGTCGCCTCGGCTCGTCCGTCGACTGGAGCCGCGAGCGCTTTACCATGGACGACGGCCTCTCGGAAGCCGTTAAAGAAGCGTTCGTGCGCCTGCACGAAGACGGCCTGATCTATCGCGGCAAACGTCTGGTCAACTGGGACACCAAACTGCACACGGCGATTTCCGACCTCGAAGTGGAAAACCACGACGAGAAAGGTTTCCTGTGGAACCTGAAGTACCCCTTGGCTGACGGCGCGAAAACCGCTGAAGGCAACGATTACCTGATCGTCGCGACCACTCGTCCGGAAACCATGCTCGGCGACTCCGCCGTCGCGGTTAACCCGAACGATGAGCGCTACAAAGCCCTGATCGGCAAATTTGTCGAGCTGCCGCTGGTCGGCCGCCGCATCCCGATCATCGCCGACGATTACTGCGATCCAGAATTCGGCACCGGTTGCGTGAAAATCACCCCGGCCCACGATTTCAACGACTACGAAGTCGGCAAGCGTCACAACCTGCCGCTGATGAACATCTTCGACAAGAACGCCAACGTGCTGCCAGCCGCTCAGGTGTTCAACCTCGACGGCACGCTGAACGAGAGCATCGACGGCAAGATCCCGGCCGAGTTCGCCGGCCTTGAGCGTTTCGAAGCGCGCAAGCAAATCGTCGCGGCCTTCGATGCCGCCGGCCTGCTGGTCAGCGTCAACGATCACGCGCTGAAAGTGCCGAAGGGCGACCGCTCCGGCACCATCATCGAGCCGTGGCTGACCGACCAGTGGTACGTTTCCACCAAGCCATTGGCCGAGCCTGCGATTGCCGCCGTTGAAGACGGCCGCATCCAGTTCGTGCCGAAGCAGTACGAAAACATGTACTTCTCGTGGATGCGCGATATCCAGGATTGGTGCATCAGCCGTCAGCTATGGTGGGGCCACCGGATTCCGGCCTGGTACGACGAGTCGGGCAAGGTCTACGTCGGCCGCGATGAAGCCGAAGTACGTGCCAAGCACAACCTCGGCCCGGACGTTGCGCTGCAACAGGACAACGACGTACTCGACACCTGGTTCAGTTCGGGTCTGTGGACGTTCTCCACCCTCGGCTGGCCGGAAAAAACCGAATTCCTGAAAAAATTCCACTCCACGGACGTTCTGGTCACCGGTTTCGACATCATTTTCTTCTGGGTTGCCCGGATGATCATGCTGACGATGCACCTGATCAAGAACGAGGACGGCACGCCGCAGGTTCCGTTCAAGACCGTTTATGTGCACGGTCTGGTACGCGATGGCCAGGGTCAGAAGATGTCCAAGTCCAAGGGCAACGTCCTTGACCCGCTGGACATCATCGACGGTATCGAACTGGAAGAGCTGGTGCAGAAGCGCACCTCCGGCCTGATGCAGCCGAAACTGGCGAAGAAGATCGAGAAGCAGACCCGCGACGAGTTCGCCGACGGCATCGCCAGCTACGGCACCGATGCCCTGCGCTTCACCTTCTGCTCGCTGGCCTCGACCGGTCGCGACATCAAGTTCGACATGGGCCGCGTTGAAGGCTATCGCAACTTCTGCAACAAGATCTGGAACGCCGCGCGTTATGTTCTGGACAAGGGCGAAGATTGCGGCCAGAACGGCGAAGCCTACGAGCTGTCGCTGGCGGATCGCTGGATCATCTCGCAGCTACAACGCACCGAAGCCGAAGTGACCCGTCAACTCGATCAGTTCCGTTTCGACCTCGCCGCACAAGCGCTGTACGAGTTCATCTGGAACCAGTACTGCGACTGGTACCTGGAATTGTCCAAGCCTGTGCTGTGGGACGAAAACGCGCCGATCGAACGTCAGCGTGGTACCCGTCGCACGCTGGTTCGCGTACTGGAAGTGGCGCTGCGTCTGGCGCATCCGTTCATGCCGTTCATCACTGAAGAAATCTGGCAGCGCATCGCGCCGCTGGCCGGCATTCAGGGCAAGACGATCATGCTGCAACCTTGGCCAGTGGCCAACGAAGAGCGCATCGATCCGGCCGCCGAAAACGACATCGAATGGCTCAAGGAGCTGATGCTCGGCACGCGCAACATCCGTGGCGAAATGAACATCGGCCCGGGCAAGCCACTGCCGATCTATCTGAAGAACGTCAGCGCTGAAGACCAGCGTCGCCTGACCGAGAACGAAGCGCTGTTGAAGAAACTGGCGCGTCTGGAATCGATCACCGTTCTGAAGGCTGGCGAAGAAGCGCCGTTGTCCGCCACCGCCCTGGTCGGCGAGATGGAAGTGCTGGTGCCAATGGCCGGTCTGATCGACAAGGGTGCCGAGCTGGCGCGTCTGGACAAGGAAATTCTGCGTCTGCAGGGTGAAGTCCAGCGTGTTGGCGGCAAACTGTCCAACGCCGGTTTCGTAGACAAGGCCCCGGCCGAAGTCATCGAGAAGGAGCGCGCCAAACTGGCCGAGGCTGAACAGGCCCTGAGCAAACTGGCCGAGCAGCACGCGCGGATTTCCAGCCTGTAACGGTAAACCGCAATGAAAAAGGGAGGCCCGAGTGGCCTCCCTTTTTTATGCTTGCCACACCACAAATTCCCTGTAGGAGTGAGCCTGCTCGCGATAGCGGCGGATCAGTCAGCTGATTTTTTGACTGATAATCCGTCATCGCGAGCAGGCTCACTCCTACAATTGGTCGGAGTTGCCCTTAGATGTGGGACAATACCCGCCACTTTCAGCCATACCCGAATCGACCACGCCCATGAACGCCCCCCGCACACCGAAACCTGCGCGCAAGAAGCCTGACTCCGCGACCCCGGCCAAAGCCGTTGAACCGCGTGAAAAGGCTAGCCTGCACCCGCGCAATCGCCATCAGGGTCGTTACGACTTCCCGGCGCTGATCAAGACCACGCCAGAACTGGCGAAGTTCGTGATCATCAATCCGTACGGCAAGGAAAGCATCGACTTCGCCAGCCCGGACGCGGTACGGGTGTTCAACCGGGCGCTGCTCAAGTCGTTTTATGGCATTCAGCATTGGGACATTCCGGCCGATTATCTCTGCCCACCGGTCCCGGGCCGTGCCGATTACGTGCACTTCCTCGCTGACCTGCTGGCCAGCATGAATGACGGCAAGGTGCCGCGTGGCGCTATCGTCAACGTGCTGGACATCGGCATGGGCGCCAACTGCGTTTATCCGCTGATCGGAAACAGCGAGTACCGCTGGCACTTCCTCGGCTCGGAGATCGACCCGACGGCCGTTGCGGCTGCCACGGCCATCGTCCAGTCCAACGATCTGAACAAGGTCATCAAGCTGCGCCAGCAGGAGAACCGCAAGCACATCTTGATTGGTCTGTTGGAACCGGGCGAGCGCTTTGACCTGACCATGTGCAACCCGCCGTTTCACGCCTCGATGGACGAAGCGACCAAGGGCAGCGAGCGCAAATGGCGCGCCTTGGGCAAGGCTGATCCGAAACGCAAGCTGCCGGTACTGAACTTCGGTGGGCAGTCGGCCGAGTTGTGGTGTGAAGGTGGCGAAGCACGTTTCGTGACGCAATTGATCGCCGAGAGCGCGAATTTCCAGCACAAAGTGCTGTGGTTCAGCACCCTGGTGTCGAAAGCTTCGAACCTGCCGGCTATCGAAACCACACTGAAAAAGGCCGGCGTGCTGGAAAGCCAGGTCGTGGAGATGTCGCAGGGACAGAAACAGAGCCGTTTCGTCGCCTGGACCTTCCAGACCAAGTCCGAACAGCAGATCTGGCGCCGCGAGCGCTGGACCCGCTAAGACACTGCTGATCCCATGTGGGAGCGAGCCTGCTCGCGATAGCGATATATCAGTCGACATTCAAGGTGACTGACCCACCGCTTTCGCGAGCAGGCTCGCTCCTACAAAGGTTTAGCGTGCAACGCCAAATCGCAGGCACAAAAAAACCGTGCCCGGATCACTCCGGAGCACGGTTTTTTTATCGCTGCGTCTTACTTGTTCACAGCGTCGGTCAGGCCTTTGGCCACAACCAGCTTGATCACTTTCTTTGCAGGGATTTCGATGGCAGCGCCAGTCGAAGGGTTAATGCCAGTGCGGGCA
>NZ_JBIUWQ010000042.1:44420-56027 GCF_044743525.1 Pseudomonas sp. NPDC087598
ATCAGTTGGTCTTTAGTAAGAGCCATGTAGTGTTCCTTCCCTATCAAATTCATATGGATTGCAGAGTGCAGTGTCAGCCATCGAGCCCGATCTTCTGGATCTGGCACCCTCGGCGATAACCACGACGAGTCGGGTTATAGATACCGAAATCAGGGTTTGGTTCGACCTGACAAATGCTGATTGCACGCTTAACGCAGTGACTTCGCGTAAGACCGGGCAAAACTAGCACAGAGACGGGGAAATATCCGCCTCTAGCTACCCATTTGGTCAGCTTTATTGCTCTAAATCGGTAAAAAACTGCATAAGGCCCGCCGCACGACCCGGATTTGCCGTTCAGCACCCGCCAAAACCAGTGGTTGCGGTACACTGGGCGCTTTTTCGGGGGAGCCTGCCCTCCTCCCTTCCAAAAGCCGAGAAGCCCATGCCGATCCGTCATTGCATCGTCCACCTGATCGACAAAAAACCCGACGGCACGCCCGCAGTTCTGCACGCCCGTGACACGGAACTGGCCGAGTCTGCAGCCATCGAGAACATGCTCGCCGACCTCAACGAGAGCTATAACGCCAAACAGGGCAAAGCCTGGGGCCTGTTCCATCCGGAATCCGGCGCGTTCCCGTTCAGCGGCTGGCTGAAGGAATACATGGAGGGCGGCAAAGACTTCACCGCGTTCAGCAAGGTGGCAGTCGAGCATCTGCAAAAGCTGATGGAAGAGTCGAACCTCTCGGTCGGCGGCCACGTGCTGTTCGCCCATTATCAGCAAGGCATGACCGATTACCTGGCCATCGCCCTGCTGCATCACAGCGAAGGCGTGGCCGTTACCGATGAGCTGGACGTGACCCCGTCGCGCCACCTCGACCTCGGTCAGTTGCACCTTGCGGCACGGATCAACGTTTCCGAGTGGCAGAACAACAAGCAGTCCAAGCAGTACATTTCATTCATCAAGGGCAAGAACGGCAAGAAGGTTTCGGAGTATTTCCGCGACTTCATCGGCTGCCAGGAAGGCGTCGACGGTCCAGGCGAGACCCGCACCCTGCTCAAGGCTTTCAGCGACTTCGTCGAAAGCGAAGACCTGCCGGAAGAATCCGCCCGCGAGAAAACCAAGACCTTGGTGGATTACGCCAGCAGCCAGGCCAAGCTCGGCGAGCCGATGGGCCTGGAAGAGCTCTCGGAGCTGATCGACGAGGAGCGCCCGAAAGCCTTCTACGATCACATCCGCAACAAGGACTACGGTCTGTCGCCAGAGATTCCGGCGGATAAGCGCACGCTCAACCAGTTCCGTCGTTTCACCGGCCGCGCCGAAGGCCTGTCGATCAGCTTCGAAGCGCATCTGCTGGGCTCGAAAATCGAGTACGACGAAGAGGCTGGCACCCTCGTGATCAAAGGCCTGCCGACCTCGCTCACCGATCAGCTGAAGCGACGCAACTGATGCTCGGCAATGTGCTGAAGAAAGTCGCGCTGGTTCTGCTGGTTGTGGTGGTCTATCAGAACTGGGGCAAGATCGAGCGGGTGTTCAATCCGTCACAGATGGTCGCGGAGCAGACGCGGGCGCAGGCCAATGTCGTGCTGTATGCCACCGACTGGTGTGGCTACTGCAAGCAGACCAAGCGTTTTCTCGACAGCAAGGGGATTCCGTTCAAGGAGTTCGATATCGAGAAGGATGCCGAAGCGCGCAAGGCGTATGAAGCACTGGGTGGACGCGGTATCCCGTTGATCGACGTCAACGGCACGTTGATTCGCGGATTTGATCCGGACGAGATCCTCGCTGCCCTCAAGTAACGCACTCCCCTGTGGCGAGGGAGCTTGCTCCCGCTGGGGTGCGAAGCGCCCCCGCTTTTCAGGGCGAGAACACGTTCGCAGGTTTACGACTGCTGCGCAGTCGAGCGGGAGCAAGCTCCCTCGCCACAGGTGTTGTGTGTATCCGTTATTTGGCTTCGATACGGAAACCAAAGCGCGGGAAGTGCACATGCACCACGCCGCCACGCTCGTCTTCACGGCGCAGGATCAACTCCTCGCGACCGGCAAACACCAACTCACCCACCACCGGATCCACGCCGTAATCGGTCGCGGCAATCGCCACTTGCTGCCCAGCCTTGAAGCCGTTCGGATCAACGAACTGCTCATCCGGCAGGGCTGCTGGTGTAGCGTTGCGCGCCACCTCCAGCGCCTCCTCGGACGTCATCGCGCTTGCCGCGCCATGCCCAAAGCCCAACACGCGCCCCAGCCACGCGGCGACTGCTGGATAGTCGTCCACCAGCGGTGCGGTCACATGGGTCGCCTTGAGGAACCACAGTGGGTGCGCCAGCGCAAAGTCGGCAATCGACGGCTCACCAAACAGGAAGTCACCCTGCTCGCGCTGTAGCTGCTGCTCCAGACGGGCCATGATCGTCGGCCATTGGTGCTTGGCCTGCTCGGCAGACAATCGGGTTGCACTGCCACCGCTGAACAGTCCGGCGCGATCAGCCAAGAACGCTTTGATTGCTTCCGGCGGTAACTTGCCGAAACGCACCGCCACCGATTCAGGCTGAAACACCAGGCTGACGGCATGCTGGAACACCACGGAGTCGACCCAGGTCGCGAAACTCGCGGTAATCATTTCCTGACCTTCTGGAAAGAACGACGGCAGCGCCTTTTCCTGCTCCAGACGTCGCGCGATCAACGAAGTGTCGCAGTAGATATCGGCGCCGATCTGCAGCACCGGCGTTTTGCGGTAGCCGCCCGTCAGCGCCGTCAGATCAGGTTTCGGCATCACCGGCGAGATATGCACCGAGCGCCAGGACAAGCCCTTGAACCCCAGCAGCAGGCGGGCCTTCTCGGCAAATGGAGAGGTCGGGTAATGATGGAGGATCAACTCGGACATGCTCGGCTCCGCCGCTCAGATAGTGAATCGGCAGCTTAGCGCGCATTTTGTTAGCAGCCTACAGATCTGGCTGATGGGAACCGATCAGTCAGATTGATAAGACGCGACCAGGCATTCCTTGGCGCTTTTGCGCAGCTTTTTGATCAGCCGTTCCTGGCGCAAGGCGTCACTCTTGTCGCGACAAAGCTCGGTGTACACCAATGCCATGGCGGGGCTGGAAAGGAAGAAGCGCGCACCCTTGCCACTCTGGTGCTTGGCGAAACGACGCACGGGATCGTCGCTGATCCCGCAGTACAACGAGCCGTTGGCCGCACGAACGAGGTAGACGAACCAGGACTTGCTCACCGGTTCGGCAACATCGACAGATTTTTCGCTAAGGCTGGTCACTTTGGGATCAAGGCGTGTAGGAAACAGGTCGCGATCTTATCAGCGGCCGGCCTGAAATGCCTTCAGTCCCTTCAGTGCCTGCGCCCGCACGGCGTTGCGCACCAGCGGCGTCCAGCCGAGCAGCAGGCCTTTGAAACCCAGGGCCTGACGCGACCAGCGCCACAGGTCGAAGTAGTCGTGGTGCTCGCAGATCTTGCCGTCGCGAAAGACGAAACGCGCCTGGATATCGTTGATAACGACGTTGCCGGTCTGGCTGAACAGATAAGTCGCCACCCAATGGGCGCCGCCGCTGCGCTCGTCGGCGCGGACGTTGTCGAAGGTCAGCGAGAAGTCTTTTGCCCGGGTCGTGAGCATGCGCCACATGTCGCCGGCATCACGGCCGCGCAATTCGCCGAAGGCCGGATCGCTGAAGACCACGTCATCGGTGTAGCACGCGGCCATGCCTTCGGCATCGAGACGCTGGAAGGCTTGGTAGAAGCGGGTGATCAACGCGGCGTGGGCTTCACTCATGGACAGTCTCCGGGAAATGTACAGATGGCCATCACGATAATCTGCAACGTCCCGAAACACTATCGGCATTCGCATTTCGAATACCGCTAACAAACGAAACGCAGCTCACTGGTATTAAACGTCACCGCCGGAAACCATTACAAAGCAAAATAATTATGCTCCTTCTGACCAATAACCAATGGGTCCCGACACGAGAGGCGTATGCCGGTAATTGGTGAATGCTCTCACCACTTGACTTGCACAGCCACGACCAGCTAATGGAACGCTTACATCGTTATGCGCGACCAAACACTTTATACTCACTTTGTACAATTACTACTGCCACTTGACGCCACGTACATCAAACTACTCAACATAAATTTCTGCACAGCAGGTTTAACCCTGATTGGACGAACATCAATTCGCCCAATTGCTCTTTATATAAACCCCCGCAGGAGAAGTAAGGATGCGTGAAATCACACTGGAAGAAGCCGAAGCCATCGGCGGCGCTTTTGGTGTTCCTGGTGCTGTAGGCGGAGGCTTGGCAGGTGCTACGGCATACGCTGGGAGCCTGCTCGGAGGAGGCACATTCAAAGGCGGGGAGTTTGCAGCCGCTGTAGGGGTTGGAGCTATGACCGGAGCCATAATGGGCCCTGCCGGCATAGGCCGTACCTTGGGCATGGCGGGCGTCGGTTTCGGTGGCGGTGTGGTCACCGGAAATACTGGACGACTGACCGGCTCATAAACAGCAGGCCCTTAAAAAATGTGCGGGACTGGAAATGTCCAGGGTCATCGCACCTGAAGAACTCCAGAGCCCGCACTCTCGAAAAATTGTCTGGAATCAATTCGACCATGCAAATCGCTGTTTCCATAATTTTTGGCTTGATTCTGATACTGTTGATCAAGGGTGTCGCTTATGCCATCAACTTTAAGTGTGGCCCGATCATCCAGAAAAAACACCTGCAACTGATCGCCATACCCGTTGTTATTTGCCTGACGATATACGGCACACCAAAGTTGATGGTGCTTCTAGGTTTGAATTAAACAGATGAATGCCCGTTCCTCCCTTGCGCACGCTGTCCTGCGCAAGGGGATCAAACCGCTGCACTCTTACACGAATCTGACGCGTGCAGTTTCGAACGCGCTCCGCTTTGAGATCGCTTGCTTCATGATTTTTCGCTTAGCACCTGTACATACAGTGCTCTTCCCGCACCAAGCCCGGCAATGATCGCACCGGCACCAATAATGCCGAAGATCCAGCCCACCGCATTCCAGCCACCGGTCCAGTCGTGCACGATGCCAACCGCGAACGGCCCCATCGATGCCAGCGTGTAGCCAAAGCCTTGCGACATGCTCGACAGGTTCGCCGCAACATGCGAATCCCGCGAACGCAGCACGATCAGGGTCAGCGCCAGGCTGAACGTACCGCCCTGCCCCAGACCCAGCAGAATCGCCCAGCCCCACAGGCCTTCGATTGGCGCGTACAGGCAACCGAACAGACCGCCGAGGGTCAGCGCCATCACCACGACGATTGCCAGACGCTGATCCTTGCCGCGTGTCGCCAGCCACGGTGCCGCGAGCGAACTGGCGAGCTGGATGATCACCGAGCCGGACAGCACCAGACCCGCTTGAGTCGGCGTCAGACCACGACCGATCAGGATCGACGGCAACCAGCCAAACACGATGTAGGCCAGCGACGATTGCAGGCCCATGTACAAGGTCACTTGCCAGGCCAGCGGATCACGCAGCAGACCGCGCACGCGATAAGCAACATTGTGTGCACCGTGTTTCTGCCCGATTTGCGGCAGCCAGAACAGCGCCGCCACCAGCGCCGGAATCACCCAAAAACCGAGCCCCATGGCCCAGCTGTGATCGAAATGCTCGCTCAGCGGCACGCTCGAACCCGCCGCCATGGCCGCGCCCAGACACAAGGCCATGGTGTAGACACCGGTCATGGTGCCGGCGTGTTTGGCAAAGTCGCGTTTGACGATGCCCGGCAGCAATACGCCGATGATGCCGATGCTCGCGCCCCCCAGGACGCTGCCGGCAAACAGGCCGATCTCACCAAAGTTGCTGCGCAGGATAATGCCGCCAGCGAGGGTCAGCAGAATGCCCAGTACCACGCGCTCGGCACCGAAACGCCGCGCCAGAATCGGCGCCAGCGGGGCGAACAGCCCCAGGCAAAGCACCGGCAGCGTGGTCAGCAATCCGGCCTGAGCGGCGGACAGCCCGAGACTTTTCGACACTTCACTGAGCAGCGGCGCCATGCTCGACAGTGCCGGACGCAGGTTCAGCGCCACCAGAATCAGCCCCAACAGCAGCAGCCACGGACGGCGCACCAGCGGGTGGCTTTGTTGCACCTGCTCGTCATCGGCCTCGGCATCGATCAGCAGCTCTTCAAGCTTCGGGGGTGTGGATATCTCGTTGCGGGACATGGATTTCTCGGTTTCAAGGTTCATTGATCAACTGCCTCGACAAGGCTTTGGCCCGTTCCGGGTCGCGTTGTTCGACCGCATCGAGCAAGTCGATGTGCAGGTCGAACACTTCCTGACGGCGCGGGACGATGTTCAGGGTCTGGCGCAATTGCCCGCCGACAATGCTGGAGAAATAGCGATACAGCTCGCTGAGGGTCGGGTTGTGCGCGGCGTCGACCAAACGACGATGGAACACCAGATCGCAAGCGATGTAGGTGTCGAGATCGCCGTGGTAGTGGCTGCCGCTGGTCCCGAGCGCCTCACGCAATGCGGCGAGGTCCTCATCGGTGCGGCGCAAGGCCGCCAGACCAATGGCCTCGACTTCGAGGATGTGCCGGGTTTCCCGCGCCTGATCCAGCGAGCAGCGGGACAACGCCTTGAGCGTGTCCAGCGGGTCGACCAGCGCGCGCAAGTAACTGCCGTCGCCCTGGCGAATCTCGATCAACCCGGAAAACGCCAACACGCGCATAGCCTCGCGCACGGTGTTGCGGCTGATGCCCAGCTCGGCGCACAGCTCGGGTTCGGTCGGCAAACGCTCGCCAACCTGCCAAGTACCGCTGTTGATGCGCTGACGTAGTTGATCCAAGGCCTGGTCGACCAGGGATCGTTTAATAAGTGGAGAAGTTTCTGACATAGGATTCGCCCTTTCATCCAATCATAGGATGAATTTTCTGACATGTTAGTCAGACCCGTGTAGGACGGCAACCACCTAGGGTCAATCGGAGACACATGGAGCGGCATTTTCGATTGGTCAAAATTACCCTTTAAGGGTAATTTCAGGGACAGGGTTTTGGTTTCTTATGGAGAAGAACACACCCCATTACGACTTGGCGGTGATCAAGGCGGATGTCAGGAGACTCGGCTGGAGGGCATTCACGCACACGGCGAGAAAAACAGGGACTGCACTCGAACTGTCTCTTGAGGAGATGCAAGAAATCATTCTCAAACTGCAGCGCAGCATGTTGTACAAATCAATGACGACTTATAACGATCACCGTATTTGGCAAGACGTCTATCACATCCAATCACATGGTTTGGAGATCTACATCAAGGTGTCATATCACTGCGACAGGCGCCCCCCCGTGATCTCTTTCAAGGAGAACCATTCATGAACACGCAACAGTGTGTCAGTTGTGGCGCCCTGGAAGGCATGGTGCATTTCAACGGTCGAGGCGAAACCGTGAGCGCTAAGGGAATGGAGCGGCGCATCGACGATTTGTCGGGTTGGGAGTGCCAGAAGTGCGGTGAGATCGAGCTGGATGAAGAGTGCGGGCAGCGGTATTCGGACGCATGCGATGAACTCGTTATCGCATGTCGAAAAATGGTAGGTAACGAAATGAAAAAAATCCGTCGCAAACTGCACCTGACGCAAAAGGAAACGGTGCAATTGCTTTCAGGGGGCGGACACAATGCTTTTTCCCGCTATGAGCGCGGCGAAGTACTTCCACCGAAAGCGCTGATGCTGCTCATGCGTTTGTTGGATCGTTACCCTCATTTGCTCGCCGACGCGAAAATCCTGGGTGAAGGGGCGGATTTGCGGGGCGCGTTCAAATATACCGAGCACAAAGAACACGAAACGCTTTCTGTGTCCTGACCCACAAAAAAACAACCCGGCACAAGGCCGGGTTGGTTTTTACCCATCAACCATCAATGCAAAATCTGGCTCAGGAACAACTTCGTCCGCTCATTCTGCGGATTATCGAAGAAGTCATTCGGCGCCGCCTGCTCGACGATTTCGCCCTTGTCCATGAAGATCACGCGATTGGCCACGGTGCGGGCGAAGCCCATTTCGTGAGTCACGCAGAGCATGGTCATGCCGTCTTCCGCCAGACCGATCATGGTGTCGAGCACTTCCTTCACCATTTCCGGATCGAGCGCTGAAGTCGGCTCATCGAACAGCATGATTTTCGGTTTCATGCACAGTGCGCGGGCAATCGCCACACGCTGCTGCTGACCGCCGGACAGTTGCCCCGGGAATTTGTGCGCCTGCTCCGGAATGCGTACGCGCTCCAGGTAATGCATGGCGATTTCCTCGGCCTTGCGCTTGGGCATCTTACGCACCCACATCGGCGCCAGGGTGCAGTTCTGCAAAATGGTCAGGTGCGGGAACAGGTTGAAGTGCTGGAACACCATGCCGACTTCGCGGCGGATCGCTTCGATCTGCTTGAGGTCGTTGGTCAGTTCCACACCGTCTACGACAATGCGACCCTGCTGGTGTTCTTCCAGACGATTGAGGCAACGGATCGTCGTCGATTTGCCGGAACCCGACGGGCCGCACAGGACGATACGTTCGCCCTGTTTGACGTTGAGGTTGATGTCTTTCAGTACGTGGAACTGGCCGTACCACTTGTTGACGCCCTGCATCTGAATAATGCCTTCGGGGCCCACTGGCTTTTTGATTGCTTCGCTCATTTACAGAGAACTCCTAACGCTTGTGGCCAGTGTCGAGCTTGCGTTCCAGATGCATGGAATAGCGCGACATACCAAAACAGAAAATCCAGAACACCAGGGCGGCGAACACGTAGCCTTCGGTGGCCATGCCCAGCCATTTCGGATCGGCAGCGGCTTGCTTGACGCTGTTGAGCAGGTCAAACAAACCGATGATGATCACCAGACTGGTGTCCTTGAACAGCGCAATGAACGTGTTGACGATGCCGGGAATTACCAGCTTCAGGGCTTGCGGCAGAATCACCAGGCCCATTGAACGCCAGTAACCGAGCCCCATAGCCGCCGCCGCTTCGTACTGACCTTTGGGGATCGCTTGCAGACCGCCGCGTACCACCTCTGCCACATAGGCCGACTGGAACAGGATCACGCCGATCAGCGCCCGCAGCAGCTTGTCGAAGTTCATGCCTTCGGGCAGGAACAGCGGCAGCATCACCGAGGACATGAACAGCACCGTGATCAACGGCACGCCGCGCCAGAACTCGATGAAGGTCACGCAGACCACGCGAATCGCCGGCATGTTCGAGCGCCGTCCCAGCGCCAGCACAATCCCCAGCGGCAAGGCACCGGCGATACCAACCGTGGCGATCACCAGAGTCAGCATCAGGCCGCCCCATTGGCTGGTCGCCACGTTGGTCAGGCCGAAGCCGCCGTGCAGCAGGATGAATGCAATGATCGGGTACAGCACCAGGAAGCTCAGCCCGTAGATCGCTTTATGCGGCACACGCGAGATGAACAATGGCGCTGCGCCGAGGACCGCCAGCCACACGGTCAGGTCCACGCGCCAGCGCAGTTCCGGCGGGTAGTAGCCGTACATGAACTGGCCGAACCGTTGCTGAATGAACACCCAGCAGGCGCCGTCCTTGGTGCAGTCGGCGCGAGTGGTGCCGACCCAGTTGGCATCGAGGATTGCCCAACTGAGGATCGGTGGCACCACGAGATAGATCAGATAGAACGCAAACAGCGTCAGCAGGGTGTTGAGCCAGCTGGAGAACATGTTCGCGCGTATCCACGCCATCGGACCGAAGACCTTGGCCGGCGGCGGCATGTCGGGTTTGAAAGTATGAGTACTCATGCGCTTTTCCTTACCGCTCGATCAGCGCAATGCGCTTGTTGTACCAGTTCATCAGCAGGGAAATGCTGATACTGATCGCCAGGTACACGCTCATGGTGATGGCAATCACCTCGATCGCCTGACCGGTCTGGTTGAGTACCGTGCCAGCGAACAGCGACACCATTTCCGGATAACCGATACCGGCCGCCAGCGAGGAGTTTTTCGCCAGGTTGAGGTATTGGCTGGTCAGCGGCGGAATGATCACGCGCAGGGCTTGCGGGATGATTACCTTGCGCAGGGTCGGGCCGTTGCGCAGGCCCAGGGAACGCGCCGCTTCGGTCTGGCCGTGGCTGACCGACTTGATCCCCGAACGAACGATCTCGGCGATAAACGCTGCCGTGTAAACAGTAAGGGCCAGGGTCAGCGCGAGCAGTTCCGGGATCAGCACCCAGCCACCGACGAAGTTGAAGCCCTGCAACTTGGGCATTTCCCAATGCAGCGGTGCGCCGAAGATCAGTGCACACAAGGACGGGATCAGCAACATGATCGCCAGCCCGGTCCAGAACTTGTGGAACGGTACGCCGGTTTCTTCAAAGCGCTTGTTGGCCCAGCGGCACATCAGCACGGTAGCGATGATCGCCACCACGACGCTGCCGAAAAAAGCCCAGAAGCCATCAGCCGCCAACGCCGCTGGCATGTTCAGGCCACGGCTGCTGACGAAGAAGGTATCGCCGAAGTTATGGCTGTTGCGCGGCCCCGGCATGGTCAGGAATACCGCGAAGTACCAGAACAGGATTTGCAGCAGCGGCGGAATGTTGCGGAAGACTTCCACGTACACCGTCGCCAGTTTGCTGATGATCCAGTTCTGCGACAGCCGCGCCACGCCGATGATGAAGCCGAGAATCGTCGCCAGAATCACGCCGATCACTGTCACCAACAGTGTGTTGAGCAGACCGATGACAAAGACGCGGGCATAGCTGTCCGCTTCGGTGTAGTCGATCAGGTGTTGAGCGATGCCGAACCCGGCACTGCGCTCCAGAAAGCCGAAACCGGAAGTAATGCCCCGGTGCTGAAGGTTGGTTTGCGTGTTGTCGAACAAGTACCAGCCCAGCGAGACCACCGCGACAACGGTGATGATCTGGAATAGCCACGCACGCACTCGTGGATCGCTGAGGCTGAGCCTCTGCTTTGGTGCGCCGATTGATTTTTGCATGAAGTGCCCCGGAATTAATGGAACAAGAACATCACCCGGCGGTTGGCCCGCCGGGCGATAGAACCATTAGCGCACTGGTGGTGCGTATTGAATGCCGCCAGCGTTCCACAGCGCGTTCAGGCCGCGGTCGATTTCCAGCGGAGTGCTCTTGCCGAGGTTTTTCTCGAACACTTCACCGTAGTTGCCGACTTGCTTGACGATCTGCACAACCCAGTCTTTCGGCAGTTTCAGATCCTTGCCGTATTCGCCGTCACCGCCGAGCAGACGAGCAACGTCCGGGTTCTTGGTCGACTTGGCTTCTGCTTCAACGTTTTTCGAGGTAATGCCGGCTTCTTCAGCGTTGAGCATGGCGTAGCCAACCCAGCGAATGATCGCCAGCCACTCGTCGTCGCCGTTACGCACGACCGGACCCAGCGGCTCTTTGGAAATGGTTTCCGGCAGAACCACGTAGTCCTTCGGCGAAGCCAGTTTGCTGCGCTGGGCGAACAGTTGCGATTTGTCCGAGGTCAGCACGTCGCAACGACCGGATTCCAGCGACTTGGCGCTTTCATCGGAGGTGTCGAAAGTGATCGGGGTGTATTTCAGACCGTTACCGCGGAAGTAGTCGGAAACGTTCAGTTCGGTGGTGGTACCGGCCTGGATGCAGCTGGTTGCACCGGCCAGCGCTGTGGCCCTCTTCACGCCCCGC